>JARRLN010000041.1 GCA_037386965.1 Nitrospirota bacterium | reverse complement strand
AGGGAGGAAGGCTCTTCGTCTCGGACCTGTCATACGATTTCCTGGAGCAGGCTTTGCCGGAGTATATAGACTTCGCCGGAAGTGACGGGACGCCGGAGAATGTGCCAGAAGCGTGGAACGCCGCTCAGAGAGGAGACGGACCTACGTCTGGAGCAGCAGAGAGCAGGGACGCGACAGTAACGGATCCTAAACTTGTTAAATGGCTACAGAAGGTTAACTGCGTCGATTCCGCTGGAAATACGATGCTCTCCTGTATTAATGGCGAAAACACGATTACCATCACTGGCTTCTACAAAAACTGGGCCCAAATGCCTTCTGGCAAGCAAGAAACGAAAGCAAGAAAGGGACAGGCGCCGCAAAGGCGTCTGTCCCTTTCTTATAGGTGAAGGCGAGGGGGATTACCGGAGCTGTGGCTGGTCGAGGAAAATGTTTTCGCGCACGCCGTCTCCCTTGACCTTCCGCAGCAGGTCGGGATTGAGCTCCTGCACGCTTTTTTCCAGAGCTCCTATGGAGGCGAGGTGCGGCGTCCGGCGGCCGTGATAAGACGTTTCGGGTCCGATGGGCACGAAATGTACGCCCATCCTTTTCAGCAGGACGGAAAGCCCCCTGGTCATGGCGGCGAGCCACTGCGACAGGCCGATTTCCTTGCTCTCCCGGTATAAGCACGTGTACAGACCCGTAACGATTTCCGCCTGCCTTCTGTCTTCCCAAAGGCTTTCCCTTATCTCGCGGTGCAGACCGTCACGGAAGGCACGGTCACAGTAAACGGGGCCGTCCTCGTTCCTTTGAGGAAATTCCTTGAGTACGGCAAGCCGGGATATCTCGCCCGTCCTGTTCCGGGCGATAAGCTCGTCTGCTTTTATCTCGCAATACCTTTCAATCGGAAAGCCGAGGCGGGAGTTGAGAATGAGGCGGACGGTGCCGAGAAGCTCTCCGTCCAGGAAAGCGCCGAAGTGCATGGCATGCTCGTCGAATTCGTCCCATTCCAGCCCCCATGGGTAGTCTTCGGGCCTTTCGAATCCACGCTCCAGGCAGTAGACTTTATACCTGAGCCTGAAGGCTTCTTGAAGTTCGATGGTATCAGTTATTTTTTTAAACCGTATCGGTTCCAAAGGAGACCTCCATGGACGAGCAATAGTCGGAGGATGCACAGAGGCAAAAAGAGCTCGCAGACCTCGAGGACAAGAAGCTGAATTCTCCCAGGATGAATCGTCCGGATAGATGCTCGTTCTCTATCATCTTGCAACCCGTCCCCTCACCGATGCCTTTTTGCAACAAGAAAGCCGCCAGGGAAAATCCTCTGGCGGCCCTGTAACCTACAACGTCCGTTCGACCATCACCTGTTAGGATTAAAGTTTGGTCGATATGGCGGCGGCTTCAAGTGTTTTCTACCGGTGTAACCTCACAAAACGTCCGTTTGCCGATGCCACGCCGGGGGGCACCGGCGCTGAAAAATATCGCGCTCCTCGAACAGAAAGGGCCGCATGTCTTATAATGACCCTTATGCCGCGGACATCGCTGTCGTCGGAGAACGATATATGTTCGATAGAGCGTGGTTCTGAACCGCCGGGGCGGTTGTGCGCATCGCGGACCACGGAGTGCATGACGGGCGCATTTGTCCGGGGCGTGCGGCGTGAAGGCGCGGGATGTTTTCCGCGGAAGCGGGGTAAACAGGGTGCATAAAACATGAGCGATATCCTTGTCACGGGAGCTGCGGGTTTCATCGGGTTTCACCTTTCGCGGCGCCTTCTCAGCCGGGGGGACGCGGTCACGGGCATCGACAACCTGAGCGATTATTATGACGTGCGCCTCAAGGAAGACCGTCTGGCTTTGCTCAGGCCGCATGAGAACTTCCGGTTCGAAAAGATTGACCTGGCCGACCGGGCCGCCATGGCGGCACTGTTCGCCGGGAGCCGCTTCGATATCGTTGTGAACCTGGCGGCACAGGCCGGCGTCCGGTACTCGCTGGTGAACCCCCATTCCTACATAGACAGCAATATAAGCGGATTCCTGAATGTCCTTGAGGGATGCCGGCACGCCGGTGTCCGGCATCTCGTTTTTGCCTCCTCCAGCTCGGTCTACGGGGCGAATACCCACATGCCTTTCTCCGTTCATGACAATGTGGACCACCCCGTCTCCCTGTACGCGGCCACCAAGAAGGCAAACGAGCTCATGGCCCATGCGTACGCGAGCCTTTACGGCGTGCCGTGCACGGGACTCAGGTTCTTCACTGTCTACGGCCCGTGGGGGCGTCCCGACATGGCCCTGTTTCTTTTTACCCGGGCCATCCTCGAGGGCCGTCCCATAGATGTTTTCAACCGGGGAAAAATGAAGCGGGACTTTACCTATATCGACGATATCGTGGAAGGGGTCGTTCGGACAATGGAGAAGATGCCGGAACCCAATCCTCGCTGGAGCGGCGAGAGGCCGGACGCCGGGACAAGTTATGCTCCGTACAGGCTTTACAATATCGGGAACCATAACGCAGTGGAGCTGCTGGATTTCATTGAGACCCTGGAGGAGTGCCTGGGGCGGCGGGCGGAAAAGAACATGCTCCCCATGCAGCCCGGGGATGTTCCGGCTACGTATGCCGACGTGGAGGACCTTGCCCGTGAGACAGGTTTTGAGCCAAGCACGCCCCTGAGGAAGGGGATCGAGGCGTTTGTCCAGTGGTACAGGGAATACTACCGGATGGAAGCCTGAGGGAGCAGTTGAGAGCGTCTGTCCCCTGGAGAACAGGACTCCGTGAAAGCGGAGGCGCAGGGGAGGAGTGGCCGGCGGCGCGGCAAGACCGCAAGAGCCCATAAAAAAAGGGAGGGACGTCAGTCCCTCCCTCGGTGGTCGGAGTCCTACTTTTCCCAGTCCACGAGTATGCCGCAGAGGTTGGGGTTGCCCTCGGCAAGGGAGACCTTGATCCCGTACTTGCTGTGGCAGGAGTTACAGGCAGAGACCTGTTTTTCGATTTTGTGGGTCTTTTCGTTCATCACGACGAGCTTGCTGTCGCCGGCATAGGTCCTGGCCGCCAGCAGAACGGTCTTCCCGTCGGGGCTGAATGAGAAGTCATGCGGACGCACGTCGTTCGGAAGCACAATATGCTCCACGACCTTGTCGGTCTTGGTGTCGATGACGACTATCTGGGACTTGTGTGTGCCCGGCTTCAGGCCCGGGTCGAACTCGTTGGGCGCGGACACCCAGAGATGCCTTCCATCCGGGGCCATCTGTATCTGGTGGATAAAGGTCATCTCGGGGTCCTTTATCTTCTTTATCGTCTTCTTGGTCTTCCAGTCCAGCACGTAGACGGTGCCCGTGGGCATGTCGGAGACGTATGCCTTTTCAAGGTTTTTCGTCCACGCTATGCCACAGACGGCTGCGCCGACCGGGATCTTCTCGACCAGCTTCATGCCGGTGGGGTCCCAGACGTAGACATGTCCGTCGGCCATGTCCTCCAGATAGATTTTGCCGTCGGGCCCGGCCACGGCGTCGCAGAACTTCTGGCCGACCTTCGCCGCTTTCGACTTCGTCTTCGTCTTCAGGTCATACGTGACGATGTCGCCGTTGAGGAGCCCGACGACGAGCCTGTTCTTGTTCGCTGTGAAAGCGGCGCCGTGCTCGCCACCGCCTGCCTTTACCTTCTCAAACTGAGCGCCGGCGATTACTCCCTCCATCTCGGTGCCCGCCTCGGTGATGACTATCCTGTCGGCCCCGAGGTCGGTGGGCTCCTTCAAGGTCGAAAGGTCAATCACCGCGAGGTGTCCGCCCTCGCCCGAGATGTACGCGGTGCCCTTGAGGTTCGTCTTCTCGGCCGCGCCCGATTTGGTTCCCCAGAAGGCGAAAACCATAGTGACCGCAACGGCAACGCTTAAGGCAACCAGGAACAGCTTTTTCATGTGTCCCTCCCCTTTGTTTTTGTTAAACGGCTTCACTTGTTCCAACGCCTTTACCGTTTCAACCCTCCTTTTTATAGAAAGTACTGTATAAATATACAATACCCGGTTAAGGGCGACCTGTCAAACCATTCGGTCAAATTACAGTTTTAGATTTCTCATATCCGTAGGGCTCTTACAAGGTGGACGCAGCGTCTTGTTCGTCCCGTCCCAAGGATGTGGGACATGGAAGCGGGTTTCGCTCTGCAAGCGTGCGTGCACGTTCGTGAGGCAGAGTCCGTTTGAATGTTTCAGGTTCACTACGGACAAGGCCCACGGAGTCAGGTTCCCTGCCGGGGGCGGTTTGAGGCCTTGCTTTTGAACTGTCCGGCATGGCTCAGGCCGTGTTTGCCTTGCGTGCCATGCGGGGATGAGAAGGAGCGATATTCTCTCACCCGAGAACAGGTTGGCCTTGAAGACAGGGCTCATTCACTTGGAAAGCACGAAGAACGGCCTTCCCTCGAGGATTCCTCTCCGCGGAAAGGGGGCAAGGTGGTCGGGCTCGACTTTTCGTGCGTGTTTCGGGAGAGCGGCAAGCCGTTCTTACTTCGGAAGGCCTCCGTGGCCTTCAAAAGGGTTTGCGAAGAGAGCGGGGGTCCCCGGTCTCGTGGAGGTCTTCCTACTTGCGACAGACAATAACGTACTGGGGGGTCAGAAATTCCTTGAATATGCCCAGGGTTGCTCTGTTCAGACGCTTCCTTCTTCTGCGAAGAATCCTTTGTACTTTTTCCACCTTCAGGTCCGCATTCCTATGCAAATGAACGATGTTTTTCAGGCAAAAGAATCTGATATGCCCTTTGTCGAGGACCCCCTCCTCACTGTAGTGGAAATCGCCTCTCATAATGGAAATAAGAGACCTGAAATCCCTGATATTGGGGACACTCGAAATGAATAGCCCCCCTTCATTGAGAAGATGCGCAAGCTTCCGAACCACCGTCCATGGGTCCACGAGATGTTCCAGGATGTCTGCACAGATGATGACGTCGAAATAATTCTCAGCGAGCTCCATGTCCTCGTTTTCCACGTCGAGACAAAGAAATCTGTCAGGGGAGTCTATGAGGACATCGACGATGTCCACCCCGACGGTCTCGGCCGCTTTGCCCCGGGCCTTGAGGGCTGCCAAGGTGGCCCCACTGGCACAGCCCACGTCAAGGACCCTGTTTGGCCCTGGGGGCACATGAGCGATGACGTCTTCTCTCACATGAGCAAAATAGCGCCGGGATTTCCCTCGGTAGAGGGCCTCCTTGCTCATTCAGCCGCGACCTCTCAAAGGTGGGGCCATCGCCCGCTGATATTTCAGGGCCAACCCGGCGCAGGAGAAGAGGGGCAGACCAAACGTGAAATTCAGCAGAACGTCCGGAAGAGCGCCGGACGGGACAAGGCGCGAAAGCTCCCGGTCCGGTCCGTCGGAGACAGAAAGCATCTTCGACGCCGGAACGTTGACCCCCGTGATGGGTGGCACAAAGGACATGAGCTCGAGGCTCCTTACGGGATATGGAAAAGCTTCTCCGCCTGACCTGCCCGAAATCATTGTACCACCTTCAAAGCCAGACGTGGAGCCTCGGGAAAGGGTTCTATCCATGTTGTCTCCCCGGAGCAGACTGCCCATAGCCTGTTGAACCACGCGCCCCGGCTTAGTTGCGATGTTTTCCTCCAAGAGGCACAGGAACAATGAAAAGGGGTTGCGGCTGCCGCAACCCCTTGATTTTTCTGGCGTCCCAAGGGGATTTGAACCCCTGTTACCGCCTCGAAAGTCTCAAATTGAGCTTTTCGAAAGTGGGCCTTTTACCTGCAATTTTTTAAAATATCATTATAAAGCAACAAGTTTACTCTTCCATTGTTTACTATATTTTCCATGTGTTCCATTCCCTTAAGTAGATTTTGGCTACATTTTGGTTACAGTTAATTGGACCTTTTTGATAATCTATTAATCAAGAGACTAGAGGTGGACCCCATTTGTCGGACAGTTTGGCGGCTGCCTTAAGGTGGAAACCACCATTCATCATGCCGCCTTCTGCATTGCTCCGTAGCCTGGAAGGGGCAGACCCCAGTATGCCTCATAGGGTGTCCGGCCATCAAGGCTCGAATGGGGCCGCTGCCTGTTGTACCGCTCGAACCAGTTCCCGAGCCCTTCTCGGACCTCGCCGCCTGTCTCAAACGTGTTGATGTAGATGCACCCGTATTTCAGGGTCCGCCAGAGCCGCTCCACCATGACGTTATCCATCCACCGTCCCCTGCCGTCCATGGAGATGTTCACGCCCGCGTCCTTGAGCGTCTGGGTAAAATCAAGGCTCGTGAACTGCCCGCCCTGGTCCGTGTTGAATATCTCCGGTGTGCCGTACTTCGAAAGCGCCTCCTCAAGTGCCGCCACGCAGAAGTCAGCCTCAAGCGTATTTGAAAGCCGCCAACTCAGCACCTTCCGGCTCCACCAGTCCATGACCGCCACCAGATACAGAAAGCCTCGCCTCATCGGTATGTACGTCACGTCGGCGCACCAGACCTGGTTGGGCCTCTTTATATCGAGCCCTCTCAGGAGATACGGATACATTTTGTGCTCCGGATGGGGTTTGCTCGTCCTGGGCTTCTGATAAACCGGCATGAGTCCCATCTTGCGCATCAGGCGGCGGACCCTCTTTCGCCCTACACAGTATCCCAGCCGGTGCAGGTGCCGTTTCATCTGGCGAGCCCCATACGAGGGGTCCTCAAGAAACTGCTCGTCTATCAGGCGCATGAGCTTCAGGTTGAGAGGATCCTCCCCTGTAGCCTCGTAATAGAACGAGGAGCGGCTGATAGAGAGCAGATGGCATTGCCGGGCAACGCTGAGCCTCGGGTGATTCCTCTCGACCATCTCCTTCCTCCGGGCGTGGCTCAGCGACCGAAGGCCTTGGCCAAAAAATCACGCTCCACCGTGAGCTGCCCGATCTTGGCGTGAAGCTCCTTGATCTCTGACTCGCGGGAGATTTCACTGTGGTCGGCCTTGCTGCTGAACAGAGTGTCCATGCGTTCCACAGCCTGCCGCTTCCACTGCGCCACCATGTTGGGATGAATCTCAAACCGGGCCGCCAACTCGTGGATCGTGCTCTCGCCCTTCAGGGCCTCCAAGGCCACCTTGGCCTTGAACTCAGCCGAATACCTCTTGCGCTTCGTCCTGCTCATGCGTGAACCCTCCTTCAGTCAGTGTGGTATTTTACACCTTAACCCACTGTCCGAATTCCGGGGTCCATCTCTAATTGGCGACGAAATAGCCATCAAAGATACTGAGTACAGATTTCTATACCAGAATAAATCGCATCGTGAAAGGTTCGGAGATTCTCCCGGTGAATACTGCTATGGAGCTACCAGGAACAGTGACGAAATTTGTGAAAATTGTCCCCTTCAAATGTCCTTCCTCGATGGCAAAGTGCATAAAGAAGAGCAAGCACGAATGACCAATCAGGGAATAGAATATTATGAGGTCATATCCGCACCAATCAGAAGCTCAGCAGGAGAGATTATCGCAGGAATTGAGGTGGTCAGGGATATTACTGCTCGTAAGAAAGCGCTTGCCGAAAAGGAAACTCTCCTTCAAGAGTTGAACCACAGGGTGAAAAATAATCTGAACATCTTATCTAGTCTTTTAAAAATGCAGGCACGAGCAGATAAGGATCAGGACTGCACAAATATACTTAAAGAAGCTGAGGCGAGAATTGGAACCATAGCTTTAATCCATGAAAAACTATGTAGATCTGAGAGTCTAGGAAATATCGAAGTATATAGCTATGTTATGGATCTAACAAAGAATGTGCTGAAAATATCCAGCGCCGATTCTAATAGAATATTAATAGATTTGGATATTAAGGAATTTATGGTTCCGGTTAATACAGCAATTGCTTTAGGCTTGATTTTAAACGAATTGCTGACCAATTCCATTAAACACGCATTTCCTAATGGTTCCGGTCTTATTATTATAAAAATGAACGAAAAAGATGGTGATAAAGTAGAATTGATATATTCTGATAATGGGATCGGCCTCCCAGAAGACTTCGATATTAATAAGACTGATACTCTGGGAATGAAGCTCATTGATACATTAGCACGGCAGCTTGGAGGAGATATTGGGATCAGATCTGAGGATGGATTCGAATTCTCACTAATATTCATGAAATCATTCTAATAGCTTAGAGTTGCTGTCTTGAGGATCAGTTGTCCAAGATTAATTTAGAGAATTATATAAAATCTCTTGACCTTCTTTCATATCCAAAAGAATCGGTAGAGGAGAGCAAGAGGTTGAGTCTTCATAGTCTTTTCACCAAGATGTTGGCTACAGTAGGGGAGAAAGAAAAGGGCCGCATGTCGCAACCCCTTGATTGTGTTGGCGTTTCCAAGGGGATGTGGACCACCACAAGTGGGCCTTCTATCTGCATAAATCTGAAATTAATATATATCAGTCATTTATCAGCTCGGATGTCTTGTGATATTTTCCATCCATTCCGGTCCTTTGAGGACATTTTGGCTACAGTGGGCAAGAAAGAAAAGGGGTCGCATGTCGCAACCCCTTGATTTTTCTGGCGTCCCCAAGGGGATTTGAACCCCTGTTACCGCCTTGAAAGGGCGGTGTCCTAGGCCGGACTAGACGATGGGGACGAAAATGGTGAGCCGCGTTGGACTCGAACCAACGACCCACGCCTTAAAAGGGCGTTGCTCTACCATCTGAGCTAGCGGCCCACCCACTATTATTATAAAACATTAAAATACCCCGCGTATAAGTTCGGTGTCAACCGGCCGGGCAGGGCCGGATAAGGCCTTTCTTTCGGCCCGGGAGGCCCTAAATCCCTTCGTCCCCCGAGCGGCTGGCGTGGCTCTCGGGAGGAACCGTCCCTGCCTTCCCTGCCTCCGCATCCCCGAGGACCACCTTCCTCGTAAAGGGCAGGAGGCCTCCTTTCCGGAGAAGCTCCGCCTCCCTTTCGCCCAGGTTCGAGACGACCTCAAAGGACGTTCCCCTGGTAAGGTTCTCCACGGTGCAGACGCTGCCGGCGAGGCAGTCCATCACGCCGGCCAGGCGCAGCCGGTCTCCGCGCTCCACCTTGCCGTAGTCCGCCCTGTGCACGAAGACCAGGGGGAGGACGCCGAAATTGATCAGGTTCGCCCGGTGGATGCGGGCGAAACTCTTGGCTATGACGGCCTGAAGCCCCAGGTGCATGGGCGCCAGGGCTGCGTGCTCCCGGGAGGAGCCCTGTCCGTAATTCTCCCCCCCGACCACGATGAACTCCTTCATGTCCTTCACCCGGCGGCTGAAGGCGCTGTCGAGGCCGGAGAAGACATATTCGGCAATGGCGGGGATGTTGGACCTCAGCGGGAGGACCTTCGAGCCGGCGGGCATGATGTCGTCGGTGGTGATGTTGTCCCCGAGCACCAGGGCCACCTCGGCCTCCAGGGTGTCCGTGAGGGGCTTTTTCACGGGCACGTCCTTGATATTGGGGCCCTTTATTATCTTTACCCCGGCAGTGTCCTTTGCGGGGGGGATGAGCAGGTTGTCATTGACGTGGTAGCGGGAAGGCTCCCCGAACCGCTCGACCTCGATGTCCGTGCCCATGGGGTCCACGAACCGGCCCTTCAGGGCGAAGAGGGCGCAGAGCAGGGGGTTCATGAGGTAGACGGAGGCGTTCTTGTTTCCGCTCCGGCCGAGGAAGTTGCGGTTGTAGGAGCGGACCGAGACGTGCCCGCTTCCCGGGGCCCCGCCCATCCCTATGCAGGGGCCGCAGGCGGACTCCTGCATCCGGGCGCCGGCCTCTATCATGTCGGCGGCGTAGCCCTCGCGGGAAAGCATTTCGTAGACCTGCTTGGAGCCGGGATTCACCAGGAGGCTCACGCCCGGGGCCACGGTCCTTCCCCGCAGGATGGAGGCCACCTCGCGCATGGCCTGGTAGGAGGAGTTTGTGCAGCTGCCGATACAGGCCTGGTTGACCGGCGTGCCCGCGAGCGTGCGCACCGGGACGACGTTGTCGGGACTGTGGGGCTGTGCGGTGAGAGGCTCCAAAGCGGTGAGGTCGACCTCCAGGGTCTCGGCATAGGGGGCGTCGTCATCCGCCCGGAGCTCCCGCCAGTCCGACTCCCGGCCCTGCGCCTTCAGGAAATGAAGGGTCCGCTCGTCGCTGGGGAAGACACTCGTGGTGGCCCCCAGCTCGGCCCCCATGTTGGTGATGGTGGCCCGCTCGAAAACACTGAGCTCCTTGACCCCCGGGCCGCCGTACTCCATCACCTTGCCCACCCCGCCCTTGACCGTGAGCCGCCGCAGGAGCTCCAGGATGACGTCCATCGCCGTCACCCAGGGCCTCCGGAGGGAGCCCGTAAGGTTGACCCGCACCACCTGGGGTGTCTTGAGCTCGAAGGGGGCCCCGGCCATCACGGTGGCGGCGTCCAGGCCGCCCACGCCGACGGCAATCATGCCCATGCCGCCGCCGGTGGGGGTGTGGCTGTCCGTGCCCAGAGCGATGCGCCCGGGAGCGGCGAACCGCTCGAGGTTCACCTGGTGGGAGATGCCGTTTCCGGGGCGGGAGAACCAGGCGCCGAATCTGCGGGCCGCGCTCTCCAGAAAGGCGTGGTCGTCGGCGTTCATGAAGTCCGTCTGGAGGGTGTTGTGGTCCACGTAGGAGACGGCCAGCGGCACCTGCACCCGGTCGACGCCGATGGCTTCGAACTGAAGCCAGCACATGGTGCCCGTCGCGTCCTGTGTGTAGACCTCGTCAACGCGCAGCCCCACGCGGGCGCCGGGGGCGATATCGCCGTGGACACGGTGCTCGGCCAATACCTTCTGGACGATGTTCTTCCCCACTTCGTCGATTCCCCCCCGGCAGGCTTGTTATGCGGGCTCCTTAAACCCCCTAGTCTAGCACACCTGGGAAAAGGGATTCCATAGTTCGGAAGCTTGCCTTTGACCGGGGCTGAAAAAATATCATTATAGGCAGAGATGGAGCGGAAAACCCTATAAATTCAAGTGGTGAGCATTTGACATTTATTCGGATGAGGAAGTACAATTCACTTAAGAACACGTCTAAAAAGGGCGCCAACACAGGACGCTTTACGAGGTAACTATGTTTGAGAAGTTTACGGAACGCGGGCGGAAGGTCATCATTTACGCCAAGGAGGAGGCGGAGCGGAGGCAGAACGACTACCTCGGCACCGAGCACCTCCTGCTGGCCATCCTTCGGGATGAGGACTCTCTGCCTGTTGCCATTTTAAAGAAGATGGGTCTGTCCCCCGACGAGCTCCGGATGGAGATCGAACGGAACCTGCCCATCGGAAGCAACATCATGACCTTCGGGGACGTGCCGTTCACCCCGCGGGCGAAGAAGGTCCTGGAGCTGGCGGTGGAGGAGGCCCGGCTCCTCGGGCACAACTACATAGGAAGCGAGCATCTCCTCCTGGGCCTGGTGCGCGAGGAGGAGGGCATCGCCGGGAAGATCCTCAGGAGCTTCGGAGCCAATATCCTCGGGGTCCGGCAGCTTGCCATCAACCTTTCCATGAAGTCCTCCACCGGCACGAGGGAGAAGAAATCCAACACGCCGGCACTGGACGAGTACGGAAAGGACCTGACACAGCTTGCCCGGGAGAGGGCCCTGGACCCCGTCATCGGGCGCGATACCGAAATAGAGCGCATCATGCAGATACTGGGCAGGAGGATAAAGAACAACCCCGCCCTTATCGGGGAGCCCGGCGTGGGCAAGACGGCCATCGTCGAGGGCTTGGCCCAGAGAATCGTCGACGGCGACGTGCCGGAGAACCTGCTGAACAAGCGCATCGTCTCGCTGGACCTGGGCGGCCTCATCGCCGGGACCAAGTACAGGGGCCAGTTCGAGGAGCGCCTGAAGGCGGTGATGAAGGAAGTCACCCAGTCGGACAACGTCATCCTGTTTATCGACGAGTTCCATACCATCGTGGGCGCGGGGGCGGCCGAAGGCTCCGTGGACGCCTCGAGCATGATGAAGCCCGCGCTCTCCAGGGGCGAGATGCAGTGCGTGGGTACGACCACGCCGAACGAGTACCGGAAGCACATCGAGAAGGACGGGGCCCTGGAGCGCCGGTTCCAGCCCATCTTCGTCCAGCCCTCCGGCGTGGAAGAGACCATCGATATCCTGCGCGGGCTGAAAGGCCGGTACGAAACCCACCACCGGGTGAAGTACTCCGATGCCTCCCTGGAGCAGGCCGTGAAGCTCTCGGAGCGGTACGTCTCCGACCGGTTCCTGCCGGACAAGGCGGTGGACATCATTGACGAGACGGGCTCCCGCATCCGGCTGAAGAGGCACATGCAGCCTCAGGAGCTCAAGGACCTGGAGCAGGAGCTGCAGCGCCTGGCGCGGGAGAAGAACCTTTACGTCAAGCTCCACGACATCGACAAGGCGGCCGCCATCCGGGCCGAGGAGGAGAACGCCCGGGCCCTGTACCAGCAGCTCCTGGAGCAGTGGAAGGACAACCTGAACAAGGAGATACCGGTGGTGGCCGAGGACGACGTCGCCTACACGGTGGCCAAGATGACCGGCATTCCCCTGTTCAAGCTGGAGCAGAAGGAGTCCGAAAAGCTGGTCCGCATGGAAGAGTACCTGCACAACCGCATCGTGGCCCAGGACGAGGCCGTGATGGTCGTCTCCAAGGCCATCCGCCGGTCCCGGGCCGGCCTGAAGGGCAGGAAGCGTCCCATCGGGTCGTTCTTCTTCCTGGGGCCCACGGGCGTGGGCAAGACGGAGCTTGCCAAGGTCCTGGCGGAGTTTCTCTTCAACGACGAGAACGCCCTGGTGAAGATAGACATGTCGGAGTACATGGAGCGGTTCAACGTCTCCAAGCTCACCGGCGCCCCTCCGGGATACGTCGGCTACGAGGAGGGCGGGCAGCTTACGGAGAAGATCCGGAAAAAGCCCTACTCGGTGCTGCTCTTCGACGAAATCGAGAAGGCGCATCCGGATGTCTTCAACGTCCTCTTGCAGGTGCTGGACGAGGGCGTGCTTACGGACACCTACGGCAGGAAGGTGGACTTCAAGAACACGGTGATCATCATGACCTCCAACCTGGGGGCCCGCATCATCGAGAAGGCCACCCCGCTGGGGTTTGCCGAGGCTTCCGCGGAGAACGTGTACGCGCAGATAAAGAAGAACGTTCTGGACGAGCTGAGGAAGACCTTCAATCCGGAGTTCCTGAACCGTGTGGACGAGACCGTGGTCTTCCATCCTCTGGAGAAGAGCCACCTGGTGAGCATCGTGGACCTTCTGGTGGAGGAGACCAACCGGCAGCTTCTGGACCAGGAGCTGGTGGTGGAGCTGGCCCCGGAGGTGAAGGAGTGGCTCATCGACAAGTACTACCAGCCCACCTACGGAGCGCGGCCCATGAGAAGGGCCGTCCAGAAGGAGATAGAGGACCCGCTCTCTGAGGAGATTCTCAAGGGCAGGTTTAAGGGCATCAACAAGATCCGCGTGGTTCTGGAAGGCGGCAGGCCCTCCTTCGTGGAGGTGGAGAGCGCCGCTCTTACCGGCGGCCTGAACTAGGGCCGCGGTGAAGCAGCTCTGAGCCGGTGCGCATCAAGCACTTTCTGATAGCCGTTGTGGTTCTGGGGTTTGTGGGCTTCATCGTCTTTGCCCCGGAAGGGCAGCGCGGAGATGAGCAAGCAAGCCGGAGGCCGGCGCTTGAAGCGCCCGCCCCCGGCTTTTCTCTTCGGGACCTGTCGGGAAGGCCCTGGGACCTTGCCGACCTCAGGGGCGGCGTGGTGGTGCTGAACTTCTGGGCCTCCTGGTGCACGACCTGCAGGTCGGAGTTGCCCTCCCTGAACGCCCTGCATGAGCAGAGCACCCAACAGCCCGGCCTTACCGTCGTGACCATCCTTTATCGGGACGAGCCCCAAAAGGCAGCGGACTTCATGGAGAAAAACGGCTATACGTTCCCCGTCCTCATCGACCCGGAGGGCGCGGTTGCCCAGGCCTACGGCCTTACCGGGGTGCCGGAGACCTTCGTCGTGGACGGAAAGGGCGTTCTCAGGAAAAGCATCATCGGCCCCACCGTCTTCGACGGGCCCGAGGCCCTGGCCTATTTTCGGGAGCTGGCCCTGGAAAAGGGCTCTTAACCCTTCCTCTACACCCCCGGAGATTCCTTCCAAGAAAGTCGTGCACGCGGGCATGAGGAGACGGAATCCTCAGAATGAAGGGGAGCCGGCGAGCATTGCCGAGAAAAGAACGATAAGGATGAAAAGGGAGCCTATGACCAGCCAGCCCCTGAGACGGGCGGCGCGGCTCGGCGGAGGACTGCGGTTTATCTTGTAGTCCGCGGGGTCGAGGTTGCCTTCCGCCAGCCTCTCCAGGGCCTTCCTGACCATGTCCCGCACCCAGGGCGGAACGGCGCCGTAGAGAAGATAATCCATGAAAAGGGGCTCGAGCTCACGGTCGGGGATGCTTCTGCCGAACCATGCAGCGTAGGCGACGGAGAAAAGCTGATACTCCGATATCTGGAGGGCCCCGGCGACCGCGCTTATGGCGTCCTCCTCGGAGGGGGCGTCCTCCCCGGGGCCGAACAGGACCTGCTTGATGTCCATGGCCGCATCCTCTTTTTCCATCATATTGTTGCCGGGGGCTCGTGTCGAGCCCGGGGAGAAGGTGCAAAGTATCCTGTGGAAGGCCAAATCGGGTATAATCTTCTGATGATGTTCGATCTCATACGAAAGCTGGTTTCCCCCGCGACATCGAGAGAATCCTCAGGGGAGGGCGACCGGAGCCTCCGGACGCAAGTGGCCGCCGCCGTCATCCTTCTGGAGGCGGCCCATGCCGATGAGGAATGTGGCGAGGAGGAGCGCATCCGCATCCTCGAGACCCTGAAATCCAGTTTCGGCCTCACGGAGGAGTATGCCGGGGAGCTCATGGAGATGGCGGCGGAGAAGCGGGCCCACGCCGTGGACATCTGGAAGTTCACCAACGAGGTGAACCAGAGCTACTCCCATCAGGAAAAGCTCGACGTGATGGAGGCCGTCTGGCGCGTCATCCACGCCGACGGCGAGCTCGAGAAGCACGAGGACCACTTCGCCCGGAAGCTCGCCGTCCTTCTGAGGCTCTCCCACAGGGAAATGATAGACGCCAAGCTCAGGGCCAAGGGCACGGGCTAAGGGCGAGCTCAGAGGATAACCATGTTGTCGCGGTGGATGATCTCGTCGGAGTACTTGTACCCCAGGGCCGCTTCTATCTCCGAGGTCTTCCGGCCCATGATTCTCTTCACTTCGTCCGAGGAGTAATTGGAGACCCCCTTGGCGATGCGGTTTCCTTGGGGGTCCAGGCAGTAGACCGCGTCGCCCGCCTGAAAGGAGCCCTGCATGCGCAGGACGCCCGAGGGCAGAAGGCTTTTCCTCCCCTCTCTCAGGGCCTTGACCGCGCCGGCATCCAGCTCCAGGGCGCCCTTCGCGCGGATTCCATGGGCTATCCAGCCCTTGCGGGCCGAGAGGCGTCCCCGTTCGGGCTTGAACTCGGTGCCCGGGTTGCCGCCCTGAAGGACGGCGGCCAGAAGGCGAGGGCGGCGCCCGTTTATGATGTTGACGCCGATGCCGTTTTGTGCGGCCATCCGGGCCGCCAGGAGCTTGGAGTACATCCCGCCCGTGCCCACGGCGCTCCCGCTGCCCCCGGCAAGCCCCATGACATCCGCGTCCACCTTCTCCACCGTCTTGATGAGGCGGGCCCGGCGGTCCCGGGCGGGGTTTGCCGTATAGAGGCCGTCCACGTCCGAAAGCATGATGAGGCGGTCGGCCTCCACCAGAGAGGCCACCAGGGCGGCCAGGTGGTCGTTGTCCCCGAAGCGTATCTCCTCGGTGGCCACGGTGTCGTTTTCGTTGACGACGGGGATGACGCCGTAGTCCAGGAGGGTGAACAGGGTGTTCTTGGCGTTGATGTACATCTTGCGGTCGGAGAGGCCGTCCCGCGTCAGAAGCACCTGGGCCACTTTCTCCTTATGGGCGGCGAAGCCGCGCTCGTATGCCCACATGAGGGAGGGCTGCCCCACGGAGGCCGCCGCCTGTTTGAGCTTGATGTCCGAGGGGCGTTTCCTCATCCTGAGCTTGAGCATCCCCGCGGCCACCGCGCCGGAGGAGACCAGAACAGGCTGGTGGCCCGCCGCCCGGGCCGAGGAGATGGCCGCGGCCAGGGCGGCGATGCGCCGGGTGTTCAGCCCCGCCCGGGCGCCTGCCACGATGGAGCTTCCTATCTTGACCACGATTCTCATGGGGCTACCTTTCGTGCGAGATACACGACCAGGGCACGCACCCCCTCGCCCGTGACGGCCGAGATGGGGAAGAAGTCAGTGCCGGTAGTTTCGCAGTATTCCCTGAGCCTGTCAAGGCGCTGCCCGTCGCCCTTGGCGTCCGTCTTCGTCGCGGCCACGGCCATGGGCTTGGCCATGAGCTCGGCGCTGTAAAGCTCGAGCTCGCGGTTGAGGGCGCTCATGTTTTCCACCGGGTCGCCCGGGGCGCCCTGGGAGACGTCCACGAGGTGCAGGAGCAGGCGCGTGCGCTCCACGTGCCGGAGGAACTGAAAGCCCAGGCCCGCACCGGCGTGGGCCCCCGCGATGAGGCCGGGGATGTCGGCCACGACGAAGCTCCGCATGTCGTCGGGCTTCACCACGCCCAGGTTGGGCACCAGGGTGGTGAAGGGATAGTCGGCAATCTTGGGCCTCGCATTGGAGATGACCGAGATGAGGGTGGACTTCCCGGCGTTGGGCAGTCCCACCAGGCCCACATCGGCCAGGAGCTTGAGCTCCATGACGAGGTCCTTCTCCTCTCCCTCCTCGCCGGGCTGGGCATAGCGGGGGGCCTGCCGGGTGGGCGTGGCGAAGTGGGAGTTTCCCAGGCCGCCCCTGCCTCCCCGGGCAGCCACGACCTCCTTGCCGGGCCCGTCCAGGTCCGCCAGGGTCTTCCCCGCCTCTTTCTCCCGTAAGACGGTGCCCACCGGGACCGGGACAACCAGGTCCTGGCCGTTTCGGCCGTGCATCTTTTTGCCCATCCCGTGCCGGCCATTCTCCGCCCGGTAGGAGCGGTGATACTTGAGGTCCAGGAGCGTGTTCAGCCGGGGGTCGGCCCGGAAGATGATATGGCCTCCTCTTCCCCCGTCCCCTCCATCGGGGCCGCCCCGGGGCACGTACTTCTCCCGGCGGAAACTCACGGCACCCCCGCCGCCCCTGCCCGAGGCAACATGGATGGTGGTATAGTCGATGAATTTCAGAGTGAGCCCCTACGAAAAAAGGCGGCCGCGCCGCCTTTTCCTCATGGTGAAACTGCCGCCCCCGGCCGCTTAGCCCTGCTACAGCCGGCCTGTCGCCGCGCACCCCGTGGTTTTCCCTCCGGAGATGCGGGTCAGGCGGAGACCTCCAGCGGGTAGACGCTCACGCGGGTCTTGTCCCGGCCTTTCCGCTCAAAGGCCACGGTGCCGTCCACCAGGGAGAAGAGGGTATCGTCGGAGCCCTTGCCCACGTTGGCCCCGGGGTGCCACTTGGTGCCCCTTTGCCGCACCAGGATGCTGCCCGCCCTGACGGCCTGTCCGCCGAACCTCTTCACACCGAGCCGCTTGGATTCGCTGTCCCGGCCGTTGCGGGAGCTGCCTACGCCTTTTTTATGTGCCATGATTAGACCCCCTCGATGTCCTTGATTCTGAGGGTGGTGAGGGCCTGCCTGTGCCCCCGGAGCTTCCGGTGCCCCTTGCGGGTCTTCTGCTTGAAGACGAGGACCTTTCTCTGCTTTGCGGTCCCCAGCACTTCGGCGCGGACGCTTGCGTTCTGCACGTACGGCGTGCCGAAAACGGGGCCGTCTTTCTTGACCACCGCGAGGACTTTCTCAAGGCGCACTTCGCTGCCCGGCTCGGCGTCGAGCTTCTCCACCTTGACGCTCTCTCCGGAGGCTACCCTGTACTGCTTGCCCCCGGTCTCGATGACTGCGTACATGTCCACCCTCCTTCCAGAATACTTAATAAAACATAATTTGTGAAGGAAAGTCAACGCGTAAGGGCTTCGTGCCGTAAGGGCAATCGGGAAACGTCCGGGGGAGTCCTGCCGGTCGGCGGCGTCCCGAGCCGGGCGTTTGGTACTACGATTTGAAGCGCAGATAATGGTGTCTGTTGGGGCGGTCGCGATTCCAGGCTTTCTTAAACCGCTGTGCCGCGGGCTGAAACTCCGAAGGCAGCGCCGCGAAATCGACCTCGGGAACTCCCATCATCAAATCGATATAACAATCATCGCAGACTTTCTTCTCCATGAATTCATATGCGGCGTTATCCGCCAGCACGTCTCCACATTTCTGGCATTTCATGGCATGAACCTCCGTGCAACATTATACCACTTGTCCTTTTATGGAAAACGGCTCCTCCGACATAAAACATATGTCATATGGCGGATGAAATCCGGGAAAGACGCGCCCCGAAACCGCGAGGGCTTCGTCTCCACACCGGGGCGGCTGGAATTCGTTGCCAGCCGGTGTGGCGATATCTTCATGTGGCGACCCAGCGCAATGCCTCCTGGCGTTCGCTGGGGGAGAAGCTTCTTATCTCGCCGCTGATTGCCAGTGCAGCAATTTTCAATCCCCACTTGACCCATCTTGGCCCGCCAATCACGCCCATCTTTTCAAAATCGTTTCTATGCGTCAGTCCAAAATGAGCGTCATCCCATAATGCGGCAGCCTCCCACCCATGGTCGCCCATGTCCAGCAGAAGGCACGCCTTGCCATGTTCGCGGATAATCGCTTCGAGGCGTGGAATAAGTACGTCCTTATAGTCCTGGTCCGTCAACTCGCTTACGGCGCCAAGCGCCAGAATATTTCCCCTGCTTTCCGGCAATACCTTGATCATGGGATTTTCTCCTTCCAGTGGCGTATCGGGTTGCACCAGCTCTTGCCCCGCTTAAGATTATACAGTGCGAAGCCGTGATTGACACTGTATTTCCCGATACTTATGATAGAAGCACAATCGCCGGTATTCCCGAAAATTCCGGCCCGGGAGGCTTGGTGGCAAAGGACAGCATAAAAGTGGGCGTGGTGGGCTTCGGCACCGTGGGGACGGGCACCGTGAAGGTGCTCCTCCGGAACGCGGGCATCCTCCGGGAGAGGCTCGGCTTTCCTCTCGAGCTGGCCTACGTCGCCGACCAGGACACGCGCCGGGACAGGGGCGTCCGCCTGCCGGAGGGCGTGCTCAGGGAAGACGCCCGGGTGGTGCTGGAAGACCCCGAGGTGGATATCGTGGCCGAGCTCATCGGGGGCACGGGCGCCGCGGGAGACGTCATCCTGGAGGCCATACGGAGGAAGAAGCACGTGGTCACCGCCAACAAGGCGCTCCTGGCCACCAGGGGCAACGAGATATTCGCCGCCGCCCGCCAGCACGGCGTGGAGGTGGGTTTCGAGGCCTCGGTGGCCGGCGGCATCCCCATCATCAAGGTCATCCGGGAAGCGCTCGTCGCCAACAACATCGTTTCCGTCTACGGGATTATCAACGGCACGGCGAACCTCATCCTTACCAAGATGACGGAGGAGGGCGGGGAGTTTTCCGATGCCCTGGCCGAGGCCCAGGCCCTGGGGTATGCCGAGGCGGACCCCACCTTTGACGTCGAGGGCGTGGACGCGGCGCACAAGCTGGCCATACTGGCCTCTCTGGCCTACGGCATCCCCCTTTCCTATGACGAGGTCTATACCGAGGGCATCACGAAAATAACCTCTCTGGACGTAGAGTTTGCCCGGGAGCTGGGCTACAGGGTGAAGCTCCTGGCCATCGGAAAGACCACGGACGGAGAGGTGGAGATGCGGGTGCATCCCACCATGGTCCCCAAGGACCATCTCATCGCCAAGGTGGACGGCGTGTTCAACGCCGTCTTCGTCCGCGGGGACGCCGTGGGCGACACCCTTTACTACGGCCGCGGGGCGGGAGAGATGCCCACCGCCAGCGCGGTGGTCGCGGACATCGCCGAGATAGCCGCCAACATAAGGAGGGGGGCTCTGAGGCCCGTTTTCAAGGAGAGCGCCCGCCCCCCGCGGGTGCGGAAGATAGGGGACGTGCAGTCGATGTATTATTTCAGGTTCAAGGCCCTGGACCGCCCCGGCGTCCTCTCCCGCATATCGGGCATCTTCGGCAAGAACAATATCAGCATCGCCTCGGTCATCCAGAAGGGAAGGCGCGTGGGGGAGGCCGTCCCCCTGGTCATTCTCACCCATACGGCCAGGGAGAAGGACATCCGGCGGGCCGTGCAAGAGATAGATACGCTGGACGTGGTGGCGGACAAGAGCTTCTATATAAGGGTTGAAGGGGAGGAGGAATAGAGTTATAATAGATGCTTATAAACCTATAAGTATTGGTGTTCCGCGGGGGGCGGCTCACCGGGGAGAGGGAGGTGCTTTATGGAGAACGTCAAGGCCGACAAGACGGTCGACATCAAGGGGCTTGTCTGCCCCTACACGTTTGTAAAGGCGAAGCTTGCCATCGAAGAGATGGAGGTGGGGCAGGTTCTGGAGATACTTCTGGACTACGAGGAGGCTTCCCGCAACATCCCCCGCTCGATGGAGGACCACGGCCAGAAGGTCCTGGGGGTCGAGAAGGTCAACGATACGGACTGGGTGCTGAAAATCAGGAAAGAGAAGGACTGATGGAGCTCTCGGACGAGCAGATACACCGGTACTCGCGCCACATCATCCTCCCCGAGGTGGGAGGGAAGGGCCAGAAGAAGCTCCTTTCTTCCAAGGTCTTCATCGTGGGGGCCGGGGGGCTGGGCTGCCCCGCGGGGTATTATCTGGCCGCGGCGGGGGTGGGCACCCTGGGCATCGTGGACAACGACGAGGTGGAGCTGAGCAACCTTCAGCGGCAGATAGCCCACAATGTCCACTCCCTGGGCCAGCCCAAGGTGCAGTCCGTAAAGAGGGCCTTCGAGGCCCTCAACCCGGACGTCCACGTGGTGGCCCTCAGGGAGAGGATTACCAAGGACACCATCATGGAGCTCATCAGGGACTACGACGTGGTGGTGGACGGCAGCGACAACTTTCCCACCCGCTACCTGGTCAACGACGCCTGCGTCATGATGGGAAAGCCCCTGGTAAGCGGGGCCATCCTCCGGTTTGAAGGGCAGGTGACCACCATCCTTCCCCACGAGGGGCACTGCTACCGGTGTCTGTTCGAGGAGCCGCCGCCGCCGGGCCTGGTGCCGTCGTGCCAGGAGGCGGGGGTGCTGGGCGTTCTCCCCGGCGTCGTGGGCTCGCTTCAGGCCACCGAGGTGCTGAAGCTCCTTCTGGGCCGGGGGCGGGTGCTCAAGAACGAGCTTCTCATCTACAGCGCCCTTCAGATGGATTTCAGGAAGATAAAGGTCCCCAGGAACCCCCAGTGCCCCGTCTGCGGGGAGCACCCGAGCATCGTGGAGCTCCTGGATTATGACGCCGGCTACTGCAGTCTTTAGGGCACCCCGGGGAGGATGAAGGAGCTCAGGGTCAGCGAGGACCTTCTGGAGGCCGTCATCTCCCATGCCCGGCAGTGCGCTCCCCACGAGGCCTGCGGGCTTCTCGGCGGGCGGGACAACGGGGCGGAGAAGGCCTACCCCCTGAGGAACGTCCACGCCTCGCCCGTCTCCTACGCGTTCGACTCCCGGGAGCAGCTGGAGGCCATGAAGCAGATAGAGCGGGACTCCCTCGAGCTTGTGGGCATCTACCATTCCCACCCGGCTTCGCCGGCCATCCCCTCGAGCACCGACATCGAGCGGGCCTTCTTTCCCGGGACCAGGGAGCCCAATTTCCCCGGGGTCTTCTACGTCATCGTGAGCCTGTCGGGCACCCGCCCGGAGGTCAACGCCTTTCTCATCCACGGCCACTGCGTGGAGAAAGCCGCCCTGAAGACGCACTGAGGGCGCCCGTCCCGGTGCGCCGCCCTTTCTTGGTTCAGCCGCCGATATGATATGGTAAAAAGAAACGCTTTTTCAGTACAATAGATATTTATTTTATAAATTCCCCCGGGCTATCATAGGAAAAAGGGAGGTGCATGCGATGGGGTTTGTGGGAGGGCTCAAGTGCAGGGAATGCGGACGGGAGTACCCGGTGGAGCCCATATATGTCTGTGAGTTCTGCTTCGGTCCCCTGGAGGTCATGTACGATTACGGTGCCATAAAGAAGAAGCTCACCATCAAGACCATCGAACAGAGGGCGCTGAACCTGTGGCGCTACAGGGAGCTTCTCCCCATCGACGGGGAGCCGCAGGTGGGTCTGACCTCCGGGTTCACCCCCCTGGTCAAGGCGGACAACCTGGCCCGGGAGCTGGGAGTGCGGGCCCTGTATGTGAAGGACGACACGGTGGTGCATCCGACCCTGTCTTTCAAGGACAGGGTGGTGGCCGTGGCCCTGACCAAGGCGAGGGAGTTCGGCTTCGACACGGTGGCCTGCGCGTCCACGGGCAACCTGGCGCACTCGGTGGCCGCCCACGGGGCCCGGGCGGGGTTCAATCGGTTCATCTTCATCCCGGCTACGCTGGAGCAGAGCAAGATAGTCGCCTCCCTGGTGTACTCGCCCAACCTCATCGCCGTCGATGGAAGCTACGACGACGTCAACCGCCTGTGCAGCGAGGTGGCGAACAAATACAAGTGGGCCTTCGTCAATATAAACATACGCCCGTATTACGCCGAGGGCTCCAAGACCCATGGGTTCGAGATAGTGGAGCAGATGGGGTGGCGGGCCCCGGACAACGTGGTCGTCCCCTGCGCCAGCGGCTCGCTGCTGACCAAGATATGGAAGAGCCTCAAGGAGCTCAAGGGAATCGGCATCCTGGAGGAGCTTTCCACCAGGGTCTTCGCCGCCCAGGCCCGGGGGTGCAACCCCATCGCCACGGCCATCAAGGAGGGCACGGACGTCATCAAGCCCGTGAAGCCCCAGACGGTGGCCAAGTCCCTGGCCATCGGCAACCCCGCCGACGGGTTCTACGCAACCCAGGCCGTGGCCGAGAGCGGGGGATACGGCGAGGACGTGACGGACGAGGAGATTATCGAGGCCATGAGGCTTCTGGCTCGCACCGAGGGCATCTTCGCGGAGACCGCGGGCGGGGTCACCCTGGCGGTGGCCAGGAAGCTCATCGAGCAGGGAAGAATAGGGAAGGACGAGACCACGGTCATATGCATCACGGGCAATGGGCTGAAGACCCAGGAAGCCCTGGCGGGACACATGCACGGGCCGCACCAGATAAAGCCGAGTCTCGCTTCCTTTGAGGAAGTCCTCAAAAAGATTAAAAAGTCCGGATAAGGGAGGGAATCGATTATGGCTGTCAACGTAAGGATACCAACTCCTTTGCAGAGGCTCACCGCGGGGAAGGAGCTGGTGGAGGGGAAGGCCGGCTCCGTCATCGAGCTGGTTCAGGAGCTGGACGCCCGCTTCCCGGGCATCGGCGAGCGCATCTCCGACGGCGGGAAGATACGGCGGTTCGTCAACATCTATGTGAACGAGGAGGACATCAGGTTTCTCAAGGGCGAGCAGACCGAGGTGAAGGACGGCGACGAGGTCTCCATCGTCCCGGCAATCGCCGGGGGATAGGCCCAAAAACGGCAAGCGAGAGGAGGGCAACACCATGAAACGGCGGGTGAAGCTGACCTTTCCCCAGGATTTGATCCAGAAACCCGTGATTTTCAGGATGGCGAAAAGGTATGACCTCATGCCCAACATTCGCCGGGCAAAGGTGACCGAGACCGTCGGCGAGATGGTCCTGGAGCTTGAGGGAAAGGAAGAGAATCTGCAAAAAGGCATCAAGTCCCTGCAACGGCAGGGCGTGGACGTCGAGCTGGTCGAAGGTGACATTGTTGAGTGAGATGGCCTGGCGGGGAATAGTCCGGGAGTTCAAGGACTTTCTGCCCGTTTCGGACAGGACACCCGAGCTGTCCCTTCACGAAGGCAATACCCCGCTCATCGAGGCGTGGAACCTTGTGCAGGAGGAGCTCAAGAACCTAAAGCTTTACTTTAAATTCGAGGGTCTAAACCCTACAGCTTCTTTCAAGGACAGGGGGATGGCCATGGCCATCGCGAAGGCCCTGGAGGAGGAGTCCAAGGCCGTTATATGCGCTTCGACGGGCAACACCTCGGCCTCCGCGGCAGCCTATGCCGCCCGGGCCGGCATGACGTGCATCGTTCTCATACCCCGGGGAAAGATAGCCCGCGGTCATCCAGGTGGAGGGCAACTTCGACGAAGCCCTGGGCATCGTGAAGGCCATCGTGCGGAGGCATCCCATCACCCTGGTGAATTCCATCAATCCTTTCAGGCTTGAGGGACAGAAGACGGCGGCCTTCGAGGTCTGCGAGCAAATGGGCGGAAGCGCGCCCCGCTACCATGTGCTCCCGGTAGGCAACGCCGGAAACATAACGGCCTACTGGATGGGGTACAAGGAATACAGGGAGAGGGGAAGGGTCACGGGCCTGCCCACGATGCTCGGCTTTCAGGCGGAGGGGGCGGCCCCTATCGTTCTGGGGCGGGTGGTGGAGGACCCCCATACCATAGCCACGGCCATCAGGATAGGCAATCCCGCCAGTTGGAAGGGCGCCGTGGCGGCCATGGAGGAATCGGGGGGAGCCATCGGGGCCGTGACGGACGAGGAGATACTTTCGGCCTACAAGCTCATCGCCGCGAAGGAGGGCATCTTCTGCGAGCCCGCATCGGCGGCCTCGCTGGCGGGCGTGCGGAAGCTTTACGGGCAGGGCTATTTCGAGGAAGGCGCGACGGTGGTCTGCACGTTGACGGGGCACGGCCTCAAGGACCCGGATACGGTCTTCAAGGTCACGGAGGAGCCCGTGAGGGTGAAGCCCGAGGTGGAGGCCGTGGAGAGAATCATAGAGGGAATCCTCTGACACGCCATGAAATACGTGGTCTTGATAGGTGACGGCATGGCCGACAGGCCGCTGCGGGAGCTGGGGGGAAGGACCCCCCTCATGGAGGCCTTCACGCCCAACATGGACAAGCTGGCCCGGGAGGGCCTGCGGGGCATGGTGCGCACCATTCCGCCTTCGTTCCCCGCGGGCTCCGACGTGGCGAACATGAGCATCCTGGGGTATGACCCCGCGCTGTACTACTCGGGGCGCGCCCCTCTGGAGGCCGCCAGCATGGGTGTGGAGCTCGGAGAGGCCGACACGGCCTACCGCTGCAACCTGGTGACCCTGGGCTTCAACAAGGACAGGACGAAGGCCCACATGGAGGACTACAGCGCGGGGCACATCAGCTCCGAGGAGGCACGCGCACTCATAGAGGCCCTGAACCGGGAGATGAAGGAGGAAGGCATCACCTTCCATGCGGGCGTGAGCTACCGCCATCTGATGGTCTGGAAAGGGGGGTCCGAGAGGGCCGAGTGCACCCCGCCCCACGACATCATCGGAAAGGACATAACGGATTACCAGCCCCTGGGCGGCGGGTGCGAGGTCTTGCAGCGCCTGATGCTCTTGTCGGTGGATATCCTGGAGCGCCATGATGTCAACAAAAAGAGGCGGGAGGAGGGCAAGAAGCCGGCCAACAGCATCTGGCTCTGGGGCCAGGGGAGAAAGCCCTCCATGCCTTCTTTCAGCGAGAAATACGGCCTCCGGGCAGCCCTGGTCTCCGCCGTGGACCTGACCAAGGGGCTCGGCGCCTCGCTGGGCATGGAGGTCCTGGAGGTTCCCGGCGCTACGGGCTACCTGGATACAAACTACCTGGGCAAGGCGGAATACGCCCTCCGGGCCCTGGAGGACGTGGACCTGGTGTACGTCCACGTGGAGGCTCCCGACGAGGCGGGGCACTCCGGAAACTGCAAGGACAAGATACGGGCCATCGAGGACTTCGACGCCCTGGTGGTGGGCACGGTTCTCCGCGGCATGAAGGCCTTCGACGAGTACAGGATACTGCTTCTTCCGGACCACGCCACACCCATAGAGGAGCGCACCCATACCCGGGAGCCCGTCCCCTTCGTCATCTTCGACAGCGCCGGGACCGGCGAGGCCCGGGACGTCTCCTACGACGAGCGCATCGCCGAGGAAGAGGGTGTCCCGATGGTGCAAAGGGGGCATGAGCTCATGGGGATGTTCATCTCGGGCAGTATCGAGAAGGCTTCGGGGCCGTGTTAATCGTCCAGAAATACGGCGGCACCTCGGTGGGAAGCGTGGAGAGAATAAAGGCCGTTGCCGCCCGGGTCAAGGCAGCCGTCGAGCAGGGCCACAGCGTGGTGGTCGTCGTGTCGGCCATGAGCGGGGAGACGGACAAGCTTATCGCTCTTGCCGAAGGGGTCTCCGGGAGCCCCGACGAAAGGGAGCTGGACATGATTCTCTCCTCGGGGGAGCGCGTGAGCGCCGCGCTTATGGCCCTTTCACTCAAGGAGCTGGGGGTGAACGCCTTGTCGCTGACGGGCAGGCAGGTGGGCATCATCACGGACGCCGCCCACACGAAGGCCCGCATCGAGAGGGTCACGGCCGGGAGGGTGCGCGAGGCGGTGGCCCGGGGACAGGTCCCCGTGGTGGCGGGTTTTCAGGGGATATCGGAGACCTCCGACGTTACGACCCTGGGCAGGGGCGGGTCCGACCTCACGGCCGTGGCCATAGCCGCCGCCCTCGGGGCGGACGTCTGCGAGATATACACCGACGTGGAGGGCGTCTACACCACCGACCCCGGCATCGTCTCGGAAGCACGGAAGCTCGACAGGATATCCTACGAGGAGATGCTGGAGCTGGCCAGCCTGGGGGCCAAGGTGCTTCAGAGCCGCTCGGTGGAGTTCGCCATGAACTACGGGGTCCCTCTTGTGGTGCGCTCCAGCTTTTCGGAGAATCCCGGCACCTACGTGGTGAAGGAGGACAAGGATATGGAGAAGGTCGTGGTGGCAGGGGTGGCGTACGACAGGAACCAGGCGAAGCTGACCCTCATGGGCGTGCCCGACAGGCCCGGTCTGGCGGGAAGGCTCTTTCAGGCCATCGCCAGCGGAAACATAAACGTGGACATGATCGTGCAGAACGTCAGCCCCGACGGGCGGGCCACGGACATTTCCTTCACCGTCCCCAGGACGGAGGCCGGGAGGGCCGTCCAGGTGGTGGAGAAGCTCTCCTCGGACATCGGCGCCAGGGGCGTCTCCCTGGGGGAGAACATCTCCAAGGTCTCCATCGTGGGCGTGGGGATGAAGAGCCACTCGGGCGTGGCGGCCCGGATGTTCGAGACCCTGGCCCGGGGGAACATCAATATCATGATGATAAGCACCTCGGAGATAAAGGTCTCCTGCGTCATCGAGGACAAGTACACCGAGCTGGCCGTGCGTCTTCTGCACGAGGCCTTCGGCCTGGCGGGGGAGCCCGCCGAGGGGTAGCAAAAGCGGTCCCTTGGGCTTGACGCGCTTTTTTGGAACTCCTCTTCCTCTGCTTCCGCATAA
>JARRLN010000040.1 GCA_037386965.1 Nitrospirota bacterium | reverse complement strand
CGATCTGCACGCCCAGGTCCAGGATCTTCTGAATCTCCGCGTCCAGAACCCCTTCAGGGAGAAAGCCCTTCCGGGAAGTCCGGGCAGAAGGAGCGGCCCCAGCACGGCGCCGGCAGCGAAGGCCCCCAGGATGAGCAGGGCGCCTTGGGCCCCGTGGGTCACGATGCCGTGGATGGAATATCCCCCCGGGCCGAGCCCTCCCAGAAGGAGGAACCCGAGGGCCGCCGCCAGGGCCGGCTTGAGGGCGGGGATAAGCTCCATGGGCACCAGGGCGGCGCGGTCTCTCAAGGGGAAGCCCACCGTGCGCATCGGGACGGTGGCCCTCATGCCCCTGGCCAGGAAATCCTCTATGTCGCCCGCCCTGACCGGCCCGAAGACCACGCGGAAGCCGCTTCTCTTCTTCACCTCGTGGGCGCTGATTCCGGGGGCGCCAAGCTGGGGGACGACCACGGTGCGGTGCGTGACCAGGTCCGAAAGGCCCGCCGCCTCCATGCGGCCAAGCAGCTCCTCGGTGCCCATGGTTCCCTTGCCCGCCGCGCACCAGACGTTTATGCCCCTGGTGTCCAGGGCGAGGACCCAGGCGTCAAGCCCTCCCAGCTCCGAGCGCAGGCGGTCGAAGCTGAGCTTGTAGTTGGCCGAGACCAGGACCGGGGAGCGGCCGTCGGGGTTGCCCACGGCGTAGAGCCCCGGCCGCACCGTATAGCGCATGCGCCCGATGCCCCAGCGGACTTTCCAGTGGCCTACCTTGTCGCTCCGGCTGAGCTCCGTGGCGACCCGGAGCACGTCGCCCAGGGGAGTCTGCACCGTCCCCCGGGCCCAGGGGGCATCCAGCGGGCCGGTCGTCCGGGGGCGACACGGGGCTCTTGCAAAATTTTCAAACAATGTTTTAAACTACGGCTCAATGTCGATTCCCAGGGAAGTGAGGACAACTGCGGGCACCCGGGAGAAGCTCCTTGCGGCGGCGGAAGAGCTGTTCCTTGAGAAGGGGTATGACGGGGTGAGCGTCCGGGACCTGACCGAGCGGGCGGGGGTCAACGTGGCCGCCATCAACTACCACTTCCAGGGGAAGCAGAACCTCTACAGGGAGTTCTTTCGGAGGAGGCTCACGGAGAGCGTTTCCCAGAAGACAGACGCCCTGCTGAGCGTGGTGCCCGCCGAGGGGAAGCCCGGGTTGAAAGAGGTCATCCGCATGTTCGTGCGGGAGTTCCTCGAGGACATGCTTTCCTCCAGGGAGTCCGAGCAGTTTCTGAACATCTTCTTCTCGGAGCTCTCCGGCAAGGGCACGGCCACAGATATTCTCTTCGAGGAGGGAGTCTATCCCATGCACAGGGTGCTCCTGGACGCATTCAGGCGGGCCAGGCCCGACATGCCCGAGACGAAGCTCGTCCTCTCGATGGCGAGCATCTTCGGCCAGATGGTGCATTTTGTCCGGGCCAGGGAGCTCGTGAAGCGGCTGACGCGGCGCGCCTACAGCAGGGAGTTCATCGACGAAATCGTGGAGCACATTACGGACTTTTCGTTGAAGGGAATGGGTGAATAGATGAAGATATCCCGGTTGGCGAAGGGTGTTCTGGCGCTGGTGCTTCTCCTGCTGCCCCTGGTCGCGGCGGGCCTTTCCGAGGAAAAGGGCCCGGATGCAGCCAAAAAGAAGCCCGCGGGTCCGCCGCCTGCCCTGGTGGTGGTCGATGCAATCGAGGAAGGCATGGTGGCTCCTTCCGCCCTGTTCGTGGGCACCGTCTACTATGCCCAGGTCTCCGACCTTTCGGCGGAAGTGGAAGGCCAGGTGCAGAGCGTCAACTACGAAGAAGGACGGCGGGTGAAGAAGGGCCAGGTGCTCGTCCGCCTGAGCACCGAGCTTCTGGAGGCAAAAATACAGGGCGTCCGGGCCTCCTTCGAGCAGGCCGTGGCTGAGTACCAGAAGGCGAAGAAGGACCTGGAGCGCATCGAGAACCTTTACAGGGAGGAGACCGTTTCGGAGTCGCTGAGGGACGAGCACTTTTTCAAAACACAGTCCCTCGAGAAGAAGCGCGACTCCCTGAGGGCCGAGCTCGAGAGGCTGGAGATAGAAAAGAGGAAGAAGACCATAGAGGCCCCCTTCGGCGGGATAATCCTGGAAAAGACGGTGGAGCCCGGCGAGTGGGTGACGGGGGGCGGCACCGTGGCCGTCCTGGCCGATGACAGCGCCCTCGATGTCCTGGTGGACGTGCCCGAGAGGATACTGCCCTACATCCAGAAGGGCCGCTCCCTCGAGGTGCAAAGCGGGGGCAGGAGCCTCGCGGGCACCGTTTTGACCGTTATCCCCAAGGGCGACGTGGCCACGCGGAGCTTCACCGTCAAGCTGAGGCTTGCGGGCAAAAGCGGGCTTCTTCAGGGCATGGAGGCTCGGGTGAGGATTCCCACGGGGCCCGGGAGCAAGGGGCTCGTCGTCCTGCGCGACGCGGTCATCGAGATGTTCGGCCAGAACATCGTCTTCGTCGTCCAGGAGGGGAAGGCCAGGATGGTCCCCGTTTCGGTGACCGGTTACGAAGGGCTCGTGGCCGGCATCGAAGGGCCGGGCCTCGTGGCCGGAATGAAGGCCGTCATCAAGGGCAACGAGCGGCTCCGTGACGGGCAGCCCGTCACGGTGGCCGGGCAGAAGGGCCGGAGCAACGGATAGATGGACGTCGTACGGTTTTCCATAACCAAGCCCGTCACCATCGTGGTGGGCGTCATCCTGGTGGTGCTCTTCGGCCTCATAGGGCTCATGAGGATGCCCTACCAGCTCTCCCCTTCGGTGGTGGAGCCCGAGATAACGGTGACCACCGTATGGAGGGGCGCCACGCCGTACGAGGTGGAGAGGGAGATCATCGAGGAGCAGGAAGAGGCCCTCAAGGGCATTCCCGGCCTCGCGGAGATGGAGAGCGAGTCCAGCAACGGCATGGGAACGGTCACCCTCCGCTTCCGCGTCGGCACGGACGTAGACGATGCGCTCCTCAGGGTGTCGAATAAACTGAACGAAGTCCCCCGCTACCCCGACGCCGCCGAAAAGCCCGTCATCAACGCCACGGGTGCGGCCACCTCGCCGGTCGTCTGGATGCTGCTGAAGTCGGTCGAGGGCAACCCGCGGCCCGTGGAGACCTATTTCAGTTTCTTCGAGAACGAGGTGCGCCAGCACCTGGAGCGGGTGGAAGGCGTGGCGGACCTCTTCGTCCGCGGCGGCATAGAGAAGGAAATGCACATAATCGTCAACCCGGAGCGCCTTGCCGCCTACGGGCTGACGATAAACGACGTCATCGAGGTCCTCGGGGCCGAGAACGTCAATGTCTCGGCCGGCAACCTGGGCGTAAGCCGGCGAGACTACCGGATTCGGACCACGGGGGAGTTCACCAGCCCGGAGGAAATCGAAGGGGTCGTCCTGCGCTCCACCGGGCAGCGCCGCATCCGGGTGCGCGACGTGGCCACCGTGAAGTTCGGGTACGAGAAGCGGCGCGACAAGGTGATGCACAACTCCGAAGGCGGCATCGCAGTGGGCGTGAAGCCCGAGCCGGGGACAAACGTGCTCACCCTGACGGACAGGACCAAGGAGGTCGTGGACCGTCTGAACAAGGAGGTTCTCCTCCCTCAGGGGATATTCCTGGACTGGGTCTATGACCAGAGGCCCTACATCCGGGGGGCCATAGACCTCATCCAGCAGAACATCCTCGTGGGCGGCATCCTGGCCGTTTTGGTCCTTCTGCTGTTCCTCCAGAGCGCCCGGGCCCCGGTGGTGGTGGCCACTGCCATCCCCATCAGCATTATCGGCACGTTCATATTCATGCAGATGCTGGGCAGGAACCTCAACGTGGTGAGCCTTGCCGGCATAGCCTTTGCCGTGGGGATGCTCGTGGACAATGCCATCGTGGTCATCGAGAACATCGACAGGCATCGGAAGATGGGGAAATCCGCCTTCTCGGCGGCCTATGACGGCACCAGGGAGGTCTGGGGGGCGGTTCTGGCCTCCACGGCCACCACGGTGGCCGTCTTCCTGCCGGTGGTCTTCATCCAGGAGGAGGCGGGCCAACTCTTCCGGGACATCGCCATAGCCGTTGTTTCAGCGGTCACCCTGAGCCTCTTCGTCTCCGTGCTGGTCATTCCCATGCTCTCGCGGAAAATCTTCGGGCTGACCCGGGGCGGAAAGAGAGGGAGAAAAGTTCCCCGGAAGGGAGGCGTCCTTTCGGCGGTGGGCGGGAAGGCAAGGGGCCTCGTCATGGCGGCGGTCGCCGCGACGACGAAGAACTGGGCCACCAGGGTGGTGACGGTCCTTTCGCTCACGGGCCTTGCCGTGGCGGTGGTGGTGTTCCTGATACCGCCGATGGAGTACCTGCCCCAGGGAAACCGGAACCTCATCATCAACTACATGGTTCCTCCGCCGGGCCTGTCCTATGCCGAGCGGGAGCAGATAGGAGAGCATCTGTTCGAGCAGGTGGAGCCGTACATCGGGCAGGACCGGGACGGCTTGCCCGCCATCGAGAACATGTTCTACGTTGGGTCGGAGGGTTTCATGATATTCGGGGCTACGAGCAAGCGCATTGACAGGGCGGCCGACCTCATCCCCCTGTTTACACGGATGATCTATTCGGTGCCGGGCATGTTCGGCGTGAGCCTTCAGGCCGGCATCTTCCAGACGCGCCTGGGCCAGGGGCGCACCATCGACGTGGATATCAGCGGCAAGAACCTGAATAACATCGTGCAGTCGGCGCAGGTGCTCTTCGGCAAGATCAAGGCCGAGGGCATCGAGCAGATCAGGCCGGTGCCCACCATGGAGGTCCTGTATCCCGAGGTGCGGCTGGTCCCCCGGAGGGACCGCCTGCGCAGCAACGGGATGAGCACCCGGGACCTGGGCGTGGCCCTGGACGTGCTCATGGACGGCCGGGACGTGGGGGAGTTCAAGCAGCCCGGCGAGAAGAAGATAGACATGGTGCTCCTGACGACGGAGGAGGACGTCTCCACGCCGGAAGCCCTCTTCTCCTCCCTGGTGGTCACCCCCGGAGGCAAGGTGGTGCCCGTGTCGAGCCTGGCGGATATGCAGAGGACCACGGGCATTACCCAGATCCGCCACCTGGAGCGCAACCGCACCGTCACGCTCGAGGTCACCCCTCCGAAAACCATGCCCCTGGAGTCGGCCATGAACAGCATAAAGACGCGCATCGTCCCCGGGCTGAAGCAGGCGGGCATGCTCGGGGGCGTGGACATCAAACTGGGGGGCGCGGCCGACAAGCTCGACGTGACGCGGAGGGCCCTTCAGTGGAACTTCGTTCTGGCGGCCATGATAGCCTATCTGCTCATGGCGGCACTGTTTGGAAACTTCGTCTATCCCCTGGTCATCATGTTTACGGTACCGCTGGCCGGGGCGGGCGGGTTCGTCGGGCTGACCATACTGAACCTCTTCGTCTCCCAGCCTCTGGACGTGGTGACCATGCTCGGTTTTGTCATCCTGGTCGGCATCGTGGTCAATAACGCCATCCTTATCGTCCACCAGGCCCTGAACAACATCCGTTACCACGGGATGGGGCACCGGGAGGCGGTGCTCGAGTCCACCCGCTCCAGGCTCAGGCCCATCTACATGAGCGCATCCACCAGCATCTTCGGCATGCTCCCCCTGGTGGTTTTCCCCGGTGCGGGCTCGGAGCTTTACCGGGGACTGGGAAGCGTCATCCTGGGAGGCATCGCCGTCTCCACAGTCTTTACGGTCTTCATCATCCCCTCGCTTCTGCTTTTCGTCATCCGGATGGAGAAGGTGCCGACCCGGAAGGAACCGGATGGGCGGACGGAGGAGGTTGCCCGGGAGGCGCAACCGGAGGAGAAGGCAGTCTCGCTCCGGGAAGGAGGGACGTCATGAGGCGGCTCCGTGTGGCGCTTTCCCTTGTTCTGGTCCTGGCCTTTACCGGTGGGGCGCACGCCCTTACCGTGGATGAGGCCGTCAAGACGGCCCTTCAGAACAACCACCGCATCCAGCAGTTCATCGTCCGCGAGCGTTCCGTCCAGGAGACCATCGGCTCCAGGCGCTCGGAGTTCATGCCCAGGCTCGATGCGAACTACAACTACCGGAAGTCGAGCGAGTCCACTTTCTTTCAGGCCGGTACGACCTCGCTCGTGGCCCTGGAGGCGAGCTACAATCTTTTCCGGGGCTTCTCGGACCTGAGGTCCTACCAGGCCGCCCGGAAGAACGCCGAGGCGGCCGTCTACGAGCGCCGTGCCGTGCAGGAGGACATCGTGCTTTCGGTCCGGACCGCCTATGCCGAGGTCCTGAGGGCCAGGAGCCGTCTGCAGACGGCCAAGGAAAGTGTGCGTCTCCTCGAGCGGCAGTTGAAGGACGCGGCGGCGTTTCTCCGGGAGGGCCTCATCGCAAAGAACGACTATCTCAAGGTGGAAGTGGAGCTGGCCACCGCCCGGCAGAACCTCCTGCAGGCCCGGGGCAACGTGCGGGTGACGCTGAAGAGACTGGCCAGGCTGATGGCGGTGGAGATTGCCGAGGACGAGGAAATCGAGGGCTTCGCGGGCCTGCCGGCACTCGATGTCGGCGCCTATGAGGGCATGAAGAAGGCCATGCTTGAGAGGCGGAGCGAGCTGAAGGCCCTCCGGGCGCAGAGGGAATCGGAGACTCTCAGGATGAGGGCCATAAAGGGCCAGTATTATCCCTCCCTGGACGTCTCGGCGTCCTATACGCGGTACGGCGACTCGGTCGTTCCCAATGGGCACCATCTGTTCTTCGGGGACGAAATGTTGGGAACGGTCAGCCTCAACTGGAACCTTTTTAGCGGGTTCAGGAGAAAGCACGACATGGCCGAGGCGCGTTACCTCGCCCGGGCGACGGAGCAGGAGTACCGGGATACGGTGCAGGAGCTGACCCTGCAGCTCAGGGAAGCCGTCGAGCTTTACAGTGTTTCGGAGGGGCAGCTCAAGGTGGCCCGCACGGCCGTGGTGCAGGCGGAGGAAAACTACCGGGTGACGGACGCCCGGTACCGGGAGAACCTGGCCACGACCACCGACCTCATAGACGCCGAGAACTTCCTCACCAGGGCCCGCAACCAGCTTGACGGGGCCCTGTACGACCTGCACATCGCCGCCGCCCGCATCCAGCGGGTGCTGGAGCAGGGCGTTCCGGAGGAGTTCCGGAGCTCCTGAGCCCCTACCGGCCCGGCGTCCATGTCATAACGGCCCCTTGCACGGAGAAGCGGCCGTCGAGAAAGTGTTCTATGACCCACATATTGGTCTTTGCGTGCCGGGTGACCTCGGCCGCCCGGACGGAGGTCCCCCAGCCGGAGGCCGCCATGAAAGGCAGCACCTGGTCCGCCAGGTGGCTGTCCACCGAGGCACCCGAGGACATCTCCTTCAGGAGGGCCTGTGCCGCCTCGGCACCGACGTCCTCGGCTCTCTTGCCTGGTTTGCCCAGCCCGTCGGCGCCGAGGAGGGCCCAGCGATACCGGGCCGCGAGGCATATGCTCGTTCCGGGCGAGGAGGACTCGTGGTACCGGACGTCCTCGTGGACCGGTGCGCCCTCTCCGGCGAGGACTTTCAGTGCCCCGTCGCGCTGCCTCTCCGCTACGCGCCTTTCCCTGAGGGAGGCCGACGCCGAGGAAAAGACGTGAAGGGCCTCAAGGGGGCCGCGCTCAAGGAGGGACGGAGGCGCGTGGACCTCGCCCGAAGCCCCGTGGAGCACGGCGGTCGCCCTGGCGCCGCCCTTGGGGTAGTATCCTCTCCTTTGCACCTCAAGCGACACTCTCAGGCCGAACCTCCCCGCCGCCGGGGCGAAGACCTGGAGGAAGTAATCCAGGGTCGGGGCGAAGTGGGTGTCGGTGGCGCCGCCTTGGAAGGCGACCGTTACGGGCCGCGTGTCCCCCAACGCGGCGACTGTAAGGGACTGAAGCACAAGGGTGATGCTTCCCGCCGTGGAAATCGGCACAGTAATGTCGTTTCGCTCCTCTCCCGGGTGCAGGCGCACCCGGGTGGAGCCTATCTCACCGCCTTCGAGTGCGCCTCCGGAAAGGCGGGCCAGGGCCTCCAGGCCGGCCAGGTGCTGGGTGCGGAGGCCCGGGTTCGGCCGGTTCTTTCTGATGTTCCGGATGAGGCAGGGCGTCCTGGTGAGGACCGAAAGGGCGGAGGCGGTCCGCAGAATCTGTCCTCCGCCCTCCAGGTAGGAGCCGTCCAACTCGATGGCCGCGTTCGGCATCCTCCCATGCTATCACCTGCGGAGGTTCATCACAATCGGCCCCTGGTGTATAATGCCGGGGATAAGCCATGACGGGGAGCCGATTTTCCATGCCGCCGAAGACAGCCCTGAAAGACCACCCCCCGACGCGTCCCGGCAGGCCGGCTGGGCGCGAAGCGGGTTTGCCGCGGCTCTTTGTGGCCCTTTTCCTTGCCTTTCTGGCCCTGTCCTCCTGCGCCAAGCGGGAGGTGGCGGTTCCCCCCGGGCCGGTTCTGCCCCCCGTGCCCCGCGAGCGGGTGAGCGTGGAGGTCCTCAAGAAGTCCTTTGCCTTCAGCGGCGTGGAGACCGCGAAGGCCCGGGTGTCGGGACGGGTCTTGAGGAAGGGGGAGCATCTGGGCTCTTTCAAGGGAGTCTTTGCCTTCCGCTCGCCGGACTCCCTGTGGCTGAGGCTTTACGACCCCCTGGGCTTCAGGGTTCTGGAGATGGTGAGCACGGGCGGCGTGCTGGAAGTCTACATCCCCCGCGATGATGCAATCTACGAGGGCCGGGCCCCCAGGCTCCTCCGCCCCCCCGAGGGCATGTATGCGGTGGAGGCGGCCCCGGGCCGGTATGTTTTTTATGCCTTCACGCGGTCGGCCGGGGGGGATTTGCTCCTCCTGGGCAAGTACGGCTTTAACCCGGTCACCCTGAAGCAGGCGTCGGCTGTTGTCTACCGGGGCGGGGCGCAGTTCATGCAGGCGATGTTCGACGCCTATCGCGGGGATGTCCCCACATTTGTGCGCTTCTCCTTCCCGGGGTCTTTTACGCTGGAGCTTACCTTGAAGGAGCCGGAAGAAGGCGTGGAGCTGCCTGAGAAATATTTCAAGCCTTTCAGTCCGGAGGGCAAGACGGTGCTCCCCCTGGAGCTTCTGACACGGGTGCCGGAGCTGCGCTGATGAGAAGCGGGTGATGTTCGGAAGCGGGGCCGCTCACGGGGCCGGGAGGGCCTGCGGATGACCGGGACCGGGCGGAAGACGGCGGCCGTCCGGAAGGCCGCGGGGGAGGAGCTCTGGGCGATTCTCCGCTCCGAGCACCCGGCGCTCCTGGAGGAGGCCCTGGGCAACCCGAACCTCACCGAGGAGATGGCCCTGTACATCGCCGCGAGCAGGGCCGCAACCTCCCAGGCCCTGGGGCTCCTGGCGGCCCACGGGAGGTTCGGCAGATCATACCGTATCCGGCTCGCGGTGGCCCGCCATCCCCGGAGCCCGCTCCGGGTGGCCCTTTCCCTCTTGAAGCATATCCGCCTGACCGACCAGGCCGACATGACTCGGGACCATTACATTCCCATCGCGGTCAGGCAGAGGGTGGAGGCGTCCATCGCCGAGCGCCTGAAGGCCCTCCCTCCGGGGATGAAAGTGGCCCTCTCGCGGAGGGCATCGGGCCCCGTCATCATGAAGATCATGGAGCAGAGCGATGAGCGGGTGGTGCGGGCCTGCCTGCAAAGCCCGCGCCTGACGGAGGAGCAGCTTTACAGGCTCGCCAACCGGCGGGGCACCCGCCCCGCGGTGATACGGGCCTTGGCGGGCGACCCGAAGTGGTCGCCGAGGTACCTCGTCCGGTTCGCCCTCATCAGGAATTTCCATACGCCCATGGGCAAGGTGGTGGAGTTCATCGAGGGCATGAAGACGGCCGACCTGAGGACCCTCCATGCCGACCCCCGGCTGCCCACAGCGACAAGACCCTTCATCCACAGGGAGCTCCAGGCGCGGGGGCAGGGGGTGCGGGAGCAGGAGGAGGAGATATACGAGCTTTCCTGGGAGGACGGGGGAGAAGCGGGCTCTCACGGCCTGGGCGGGGAATCGTTCCGGCTCGCGGAGGGGGAAGGAGAATGACATGATGACCATAGACGTTCCGGGCTTCGGGCTTCTCAGGCTTGAGCACCTGGTAAGCGATTTTACCGGAACCCTCTCCGAGGACGGGCGGCTCGTCCCGGGGGTGAAGGAGCGCTTGAACACCCTGGCGGAGAAGCTTGCCATTCACGTGCTTACCGCCGACACCTTCGGGCGCGCCCGGGAAGAGCTCTCCGGCGTGCACTGCTCGGTGCGCATTCTGGAGGGCTCGCGCCACGACGTGCAAAAGGAGCGGTACGTGTCCTCTCTCGGGCAGGAGAGGGTGGTTGCCCTGGGCAACGGGATGAACGACTGGGCCATGCTCTCCTCGGCACGGCTGGGAATGGCCGTCTCACTCGGTGAAGGCTGCGCCACAAACGCCCTGAAGTCCGCGGACGTCTTCGTCCCATCCGTCCTGGACGCCCTGGACATTCTGCTTGAGCCGCGCCGCCTGGTGGCGACCCTGCGGTACTGAGAGCCCACGCGGGTGAAAGAAACCGGAGGATGGGGGTTCTTCGTTGGCCGGAGCCCTTCCGGGCCGGCTACTCTTCCACGGTATAGCCGAGCTTCTCGATGCTCTGCCTGGTGAGCCTCAAGAGCTCGTCCTGGGGGATTTTTTCCCTGTCGAACCGGACAATGAGCTTTCCGTCCCCCGCCAGGACGGAGTTGACCCCCTTCTCATGCCCGATGAAGCGTCTGAGCGCCATGGCGCACTCCGCGCAGATGTCCTTGCGCACCGGCACGGTCAGCTCTTCTTCGCCAGCCATGCTCCATTATAGCAGGAAAACCTCCGGCACGCAGCGGCGGGCACAAAAAAACCCTGGCCCGAAAAAAGGCCGGGGCATGGGCGCACCGTTTAGAGCTTGACGACGTTGGAGGCCTTCAGGCCCTTGGGGCCTTCCACCACGTCGAAGCTCACGGCCTCTCCCTCGGCGAGGGACTTGAAGCCCTCCCCGGCTATGGCGGAGTAGTGAACGAAGACGTCTCCGCCGTCCTCCGAGGTTATGAATCCAAAGCCCTTGGAGTCATTGAACCACTTGACGGTTCCGTTCGGCACTCCCTTCACCTCCTTTTCAAGAAACGTTCGAAGAAGTCGGGACCATGCCGGAAAACCGCAAAGTCAAGGGCCTCTGGGTTCTGGACAACAGGTGCTTCCGAACTTCGCTCCTACTATCGCACAAGGACCCATGCCCGGTCAAGCGTCTCGGCGGCCGGTGCCCGCGAAGCCCCCGGCCTTGTGAGCACAATCACAAAGTGAGCAGGCTGGTTGACTTCACTACCCGGGTGTGTTAATCAAATGCATACTCTGCGGACGCAGGCAGAGAAAACAGGGGGAGTTCCGGTCTCCCCCGGAATACCGAGGATGAGCAGATGCAAGCTAAGGCCCCTGCCGCCAGCAACATCGCCATAGAGTTCATCAAGCAGAAAATCGAGACCCTGAACTGGATCATCGTCCTGAGCCTGTTCGTGACGCTGCTTTTCGTGGTGCGCTTTCTCTATAATTTTCTTGATTTCATTCCCCTGAACTCCGTCATCCTTATCATGGTCATCATGGCGGGCCTGGCCGTCATCGTCATCTATCTTGCCAAGGCGACCTCCGCCCGGGCGATACAGGCCATAGACGAATACAGCTGGAAGCTCAGTACGCTTCTGGGCACCATCAGCGACATGAACAAGATAGGCTACGAGGACGTCCTCCTGGAGAACATCATGGAGGCCGCCATGGTCATCACGCGGGCCGATGCGGGTGCCGTGGTGATGCGGGAAGGCGGTACGCTGGTATACAAGGCCGTCAAGGGCGGCCTGGAGGAGAGCCTGAGGGGAGAGAGCATGCCCGCATCCCGCGGCGTGGTGGGCTGGGCCGTGGAAGCGGGCGAGCCGGTCCTTGCCAACGACGTGGCCTCCGACACGAGCCTCTTTCCCAAGATGGACGAAGGCCTTCCCCCGGACACGAGGTCGGCCCTGGCCGTGCCCCTGAGCTTCGACGGGACGGTCCTCGGGGCGCTCGTCCTGACCAGCAGGTCCGCGGGCGCCTTCACCGGGGAGGACGAGGAGGTGATGACCCATTTCGCCGGCCAGGCCGCGGCCTCCCTGGAGAAGACCAGCTCCTACGAGGTCAAGAAGAACTACGAGATACACATGACCAACATCCTGGTCAGCGCCATAGAGAACCTGTCGGAGAAGGAGGGCCATGCCAAGCGGGTGGCCCGGTACACGCTGGCGATGGCCGGCGGGCTCGGCCTCCCGGAGGCCGAGAAGAAGCTGCTTTACCAGGCCTCCATGCTCCATGATATCGGGTTCCTCAAGATAAACATGCGGACCGTTACCCAGGTGGAGGAGTATCAGTTGCATGCACGATACGGCTACGAGATCCTCAAACCCATCACGTTCTACGCCGACCTTCTGCCCGTCGTCCTGCACCACCACGAGCGCTATGACGGCGAAGGATACCCCGACCGCCTGAAGGGGGACGCCATCCCCCTGGAGGCCCGGATGGTCGCCATCGCCGAGGCTTTCGACGTCATGGTCAGCGCCAAGAGCTACAAGAACGTCGGACGCATGATAAACGACGCCGTCATGGCCCGCACCGTCAATTTCGCCCGGGCCGTCGAGGAGCTCAGGGCGAACGCCGGCACGCAGTTCGACCCCATGCTGGTGGACGTCTTCCTCCGGAACATGAGCGAGGAGGACCTGATAGAATAGTCCCTCCCGGGAGGGGGATTTTCCTCCCGTCGGTCTCCCGTGCCCGCGTTTCGTCTTATAATAGAGGGGATGCGTGCGCACGCGGGGCTCCCCACGGGAGCGTCCTTCATACAGAAGCACATAAAGACGATACTCGTCTGCGTTTTCGCCCTCATGGCCCTGACGTTTCTGGCGAGCGCGTGGTATCCTCCGCTCGAGGTGCTCTCCAAGATTCTCCTTGGAGGGTTCGTCGGGGGGTTTACCAACTCGGTGGCCATCAAGATGCTCTTCGAGAAGAAGTGGTACCTGCCGGGCTCGGGGGTCCTTTTTGAAAACCGCGACGCCATCATAGAGTCCCTGGCCCTGACCGCCGAGAAGCACCTCCTTGACGTGGAGCACATGGAGGACTGGCTCAGGGAAGAGGTCCGCAAGATGAATCTCGCCGAGACGAAGAAGGTTCTGAACTCCTTTTTGGAGGATTTCCGCGAGCAGATGCTCCGGTTCGTCCACTCTCCCAGGGCCCACCGGAGGGTGAAGGAGATGCTGAAGAGCGTGGCGCGGAAGAGCAGCGTGGGCCTGCCGGCCAAGCTTTTCATCCTGGTGGGCTTCCGGGAGAGCAAGCTCGACGAGCTGGCCGACGACATCCTCCTGGAGGTGGGGGTGCAGGTCTCGGAGTTCGAGGTCTCCTACCCCATGCTGCAGAGCATCGTCCAGCACACGGGGACCCTGGAGGATTTCCTCTTTACTCCGCAGAACACCCTGCTCCGGAAAAACTACGATTTTTCCGGTTCTTTCATGTCGTTCTTTTTCGCGAAGCTCAGGGTCAGGGAGATTGTCGCGGACAAGCTCTCCCGGTACACCCCCGAGGAGGTCACCGACATCGTCAGCAGGAACATCCGGCAGCATCTGCCCTGGCTGGAGTTCTTCGGCATCGTCCTGGGGTGCCTGTTCGTCGGGATTTTCGAGCTCCTGCATGGCCCCCTGGGCGGCATCATGGAGCGCCTTGCTTCTCTGCTCCCCTGACGCACAAGGCCGCCCTTCAAGAGGGGCGGCCCCGGCAAGAAGGGCAGGGATTCATTCGAGGTTGAAGACGGCCACTTCCTTTATGCCGGGGATATACTCGCCCACCGGAACGAGCTTCTTGCCCTCGCTGACGCAGCCGATGATTACGGTCCAGAGCTGGTTGAGCTCCGCCTTCTCCCTTTCGCTCTCCGGGGTCATCCGGATAAGCGTCCCCTCAAGCTCGATCTTCATGAAACCCCTCCTGGTGGAAAAAAAGTACGAAAAGTATAGCATTTCCGGTGGACTTTGCAAACCCGCCCGGCTCGGTGTCTCCTTGACTTCCCCCGCCGCCTTCGGTACGTTTTAAGAAGACTTACGTTGCTTCTCTTCAGGGAAACCGGGTAAGGAGGAGGTTCGGATTCATGAAGAAATTTCTTTTTCTTGCCTTCGTTTTCATCCCCGTCGTTTCGGTGGCCCAGGTAGAGGAGCCGCAGTGGGTCTACCTGACCGACGACGTGGGCGGGGCCTCCGTCTCCTATGACCCCCAAAGCATGGAGACCATCGCCAGCGACACCAAGAGCATCGTCATCCGCACCGACTACCGGGAGGCCGATAAGGCCGTGCGGGAAGAGAAAGGCTGCGCCTACGTGGACTCCGTGGTGGCCATGAACTGTCAGCAGGGCATCTCGCTCGTCCTGGCGGTCTCCCGCTACAGCGAGGAGGGCGCCCTGATATCCAGCGTGACGCCCTATCCGGCCAGGTGGGAGGACCTGGCCAAGGACCCCATCATGCTGAAACTCTCCCGCGTGCTCTGCGGCCACACCCCCGTGGAGACGATGCCCCGGCTGAAATACCAATGAACAGGTAGTCCCCTCCTTCCGAAGGCGGCCGCCCCCCAGCCCGGGCAAACCTTCCATAAGTTCTGTTAATATAATGGCTTATGGAGAAGAGGGTTCAGAAGATACTGGCCGAGATGGGGGTGGCCTCGCGCCGGAAGGCCGAGGAGCTCATCGAGGAGGGGCGGGTCACCGTCAACGGGCGGGTCGCCCATCTGGGGCAGAAGGCCGACCCCCTGCTGAGCCACATCAAGCTCGACGGAAAGCTCCTCGCTCCGAGGGCCGAGCCCAAGGTCTACCTTGCCCTGAACAAGCCGCGAAACGTCGTCACCTCGCTGTCGGACCCGGAGGGGCGCCCCACGGTGAAGGACTATCTGCGGGGCGTGCGGGGGCGGGTCTACCCCGTGGGAAGGCTCGATTTCGACAGCGAGGGGCTTCTGCTCATGACCAACGACGGGGAGTTCGCCCACGGCGTCATGCACCCTTCCCACAAGCTGCCCAAGACCTACCGGGTCAAGGTCAAGGGCGTGCTCACCGCGGAGGAGTTCGAACGCCTCAGAAAGGGGGTGCGCATCGAGGACGGCATGGCGCGGGCGGCCCAGGCGAAGCCCCTGGAGAAGCTCAAGGAGAACTCCTGGCTGGAGATAACCATCACGGAAGGCAGGAAGCGCCAGATACGGCGCATGCTCGAGCGGGTGGGGCATCCGGTCATCCGCCTCGTCCGCACCAGGGTGGGGCCGGTGAGCCTGGGGCCCCTGAAGGCCGGCCAGTTGAGGCCCCTTACGCCGGAGGAGGTAGAAAAGATAAAATATCGGGCGGGCCTTACCAAGGAGGATGCATGACCAAGGACAGAGGGTGCGGCGAGGTCGGCGAAGCGGATGTCGGCGCCAGGTTCGGCGTGGCGGGCTGGGTCTTCAGGCGGCGCGACCACGGCGGGCTCATATTTGTCGACCTCAGGGACCGGAGCGGTCTCCTTCAGGTCGTCTTCAGTCCGGATGCGGACGCCGATGCTCATAGCCGCGCGCACTCCCTGCGCTCCGAATACGTCATCGCCGTCCGCGGGGTGGTCAGGCGGCGCCCCCAGGGGACGGTCAACCCCGACCTGCCCACCGGCCACGTGGAGCTCTATGTGGAGGACCTGGACATCCTGAACGAGTCGGCCACCCCGCCCTTCGTCCTCGAGGAGGCGGCCGAGGCCACCGAGAGCCTCCGTCTGAAATGCCGGTACCTGGACCTCCGGAGGCCGGAGATGCAGCGCAACCTCATCCTCAGGCACCGGGCGACCAAGAGCATGCGCGACTACCTGGACGGACGGGGCTTTCTGGAGATAGAAACTCCCATGCTCACCAAGAGCACCCCTGAGGGCGCCCGGGACTACCTGGTCCCCTCGCGGGTGAACCCGGGGCACTTCTATGCCCTGCCCCAGTCGCCCCAGCTCTTCAAGCAGATACTGATGGTGGCGGGCCTGGAGAAATATTTCCAGATTGTCAGGTGCTTCCGGGACGAGGACCTGAGGGCCGACCGGCAGCCGGAGTTCACCCAGGTGGACCTGGAGATGTCCTTCGTCCAGGCCGAGGACATCCTCGCCCTGGTGGAGGGCATGCTCAAGGGGCTGTTCAAGGACGTCCTCGGCGTCGAGGTGGAGACTCCGTTTGCCCGGCTGAGCTACAGGGAGGCCCTGGAGCGCTACGGCACCGACAAGCCCGACCTGCGGTTCGCCCTGGAGCTTGCCGAGATGGGCGACCTCGCTCTGCGGGGGAATTTCAAGGTCTTCCGGGACGCTCTGGCCGCCGGAGGAAGGGTAAAGGCCATTTTGGGCAAGGGCATGGCCGGCTTGAGCAGGAAAGAGGTCGACGAGCTCACCGCCCTGGCCCAGTCCCTGGGGGCCAAGGGACTTGCCTGGATAAAGGTGAAGGAGGATTTCGAGTCCCCCATCGCGAAGTTCTTCCCGGAGGAAGTGCTCCGGGAGATGGCCTCCCGCCTGGGGGCCGGGCCGGGGGACATGATGCTCTTCGTGGCCGACGCCGAGGAGGTTGTCCTGGATGTGCTCGGGCGGCTCAGGCTGGAGCTGGGCAGGCGCCTGGGTCTCGTCGAGAACGGGTTCCGTTTCCTCTGGATCGTGGACTACCCTCTCCTTGAGTGGGACGAGGAGGAGGGGCGCTATGTGTCCCTGCACCATCCCTTCACCTCGCCGGTGGACGAGGACGCCGAGAAGATGCTCTCGGGGGAGGCCGACCTCCCGCAGCTGAGGGCGAAGGCCTACGACATCGTCCTGAACGGCTACGAAATTGGAGGCGGAAGCATAAGGATTCACACCCGGGCGGTGCAGCGAAAGATGTTCGAGACCCTGGGAATTCCGGATGAGGAGGCCCGGGAGAAGTTCGGTTTTCTGCTGGATGCCCTGGAGTACGGGGCCCCGCCCCACGGGGGCATTGCCCTGGGGCTTGACAGGCTGGTCATGGTGATGGCGGGGGTGGACTCCATACGGGACGTTATCGCCTTTCCCAAGACGCAGAAGGCGGTCTGCCTGATGAGCGGGGCGCCCTCCGAGGTGGATGACAGGCAGTTGAGGGAGCTTCACGTGCGAAAGACCGCCAATATCCGCCTTCCGGGGGCCCGCGAAGCCTAACGCATGGTAAATTAATGAAAGTCGCTCCGCGGCCCGCAGGGGAGGGCTTTTGGGCCGCCCGTGGGCAGGGCGGCGGTAAATTCCTTGACAATTACCTATGTACCTAATATAATTAAGAAATTGCAGTTCCCCGGGTTGAGGGAGCGAGAAAGCTCAAAAGACAGGAGTCGCGATGACGAAAGCGGACCTTGTGGAGATTGTTTTCGAGAAGGTTGGCCTCTCGAAGAAGGAGGCTCAGGATATCATCGAAATCATCTTCGATACGATAAGGCAGGCGTTTGTCGAAGGCGAGTCGGTGAAAATACCCGGATTCGGCACCTTTAACGTCCGGGACAAGGCGCCCCGGAGAGGACGCAACCCCCAGACGGGGGAGGAGCTGGAGATTACCCCGCGCCGGGTGCTCACCTTCAAGGCCAGCAACCAGCTCAAAGACAGCATAGAGAAGGAGCCGTAGCATGCAGAAGGCCCCGGCCAAGAAGCTCGGGGACGCCGGCGCGTCCTATCCCGACAAGCTTTTCTACAAGATAGGGGAAGTGAGCAAGATTGCCGGGGTGGAGCCCTACGTGCTGCGGTACTGGGAGAGCGAGTTTCCGCTGCTGAGGCCGCGGAAGAGCAAGTCGGGCCAGCGGATATACGTGAAGAAGGACCTGGAGCTGGTCCTGAGGATACGGGACATGCTGTACAGGGACCGCTACACCATCGAGGGCGTCCGCAAGAGGTTGAGCGAGGGCGGAGCCCCCCGGGGTGGCGAAGCGGCACCGAAAGCTGTCCACTCGCCTGAAGACGCTTTGCAGCACGTCAAGAACAGGCTCCGGGACATACTGAAACAGCTTTCCTGAATCGGGGCGTGGCGCAGCCTGGTAGCGCACTCGCTTGGGGTGCGAGAGGTCGGCCGTTCAAATCGGCTCGCCCCGACCATTAAAGACAAGGGGCCACGGCATATGCCGTGGCCCCTTGTCTTTTTGATGTGGGGACTTTGTGGGAAGCTTTTTATAATAACGCTTCTGTCGGTTCATATATCATGGTCTTTTGGAGGATTTCTCTTCTCGAGAAGAGAAATGAAACTTCTCCTCATAGAAAGATTTATATGATATTTCCAAATCAGCTCGGTCAAGTGCCTTCTCCACAAACTCTTTCTGAAACGGGTCGTGAAATTGTATGCTGACAATTGTAAACCGCTCCTTCGGTGACAACGAGGCATCCTTCCCTAGATAGGAATGGCGAGCAGTATAACTGGGATAAAGGGGTTGTGGGAGTATGATTTTCAAAGCATTTTCTATTTGATCTCTATCCCCAGGCATTCGTTTTCCATCGACCATTATGGAATAACTCTCTATGACAGCTGGGCCAGTTCCATTATTCATCAACTCAGCTGTGTAGAGCCCTTTCTCAGGGTCGCTTTGTGTCCATGTAGTAAGATGCGGGAGGAAAGAAAGCTTATTATGCTTCTGGGTCTGTTTCCCTTGCCAGATGGAAAAGACAAGGGCACAAAGTGCAATCACCGCGCTAGATATTCCTGTTATCGCTGACCAATTCACATCTCTCCCGTCAGAAACCTAACGCCCCGCCTTTTTTGGACTGCTCATCAGTTTGTCAACTTTTTCTTGCCCTTTTCGAAATCTTTCAGCAAGGTCATCGGCTACGGCGCTGGGAACCATTTTTTGAGTTGTTCCTAAGAGTATGTCTGTATTCTCCATGATTCGGTCATAGGAGCTCAGAAAGAACGCCATAGCTCTGCTTTGAGCCTTTAGAGCTGCTTGCATCCTTTCTGATTCTTCTTCAGATTTCGTTGCGTGAACGCCCATCCCAGCTGCAAGACGGGAGGCTTCATCCACATGTCGGCTTATTTGAAAGTAATCAGCTTTGAGATTGATTATTGCAGCAGCGACTCTTGCGTCACTGTGAACCGATACAAACCTTGAGAAAATATTTGCATCTGTGAAAGCAAATAGAGCTGAATAAGATATTTTACCTTTTTTTGCTTGTTCATAATAGAGTACGCAACGTTCAAAAGCAAGAATTAATTCGTAGCTAATTGCAGTCATCAATGATTTACTTTCGTTACGTGCGCGATGTGTGCTGTAGAAAATAGAAACTGTAGCACCGGCGACACCTCCCAAAATGAGTGACAAGAGTGAGTACAATGCCGTTGCTATATCAATCTGGTTTCCAACAGCTGAGATGCTGTTATTGATCATTGTTTCCTCCTGAGGGCTGGACTTGCAGCAGAGGACTCTTTATCCGGGTCCATCGCCGC
>JARRLN010000039.1 GCA_037386965.1 Nitrospirota bacterium | reverse complement strand
TTTTCGGTTATCTCGTAGCTGCCGTCCGGGGATAGCCGCACCACGGCATCCAGGTAACGGGCGTCATAGCCCCTCCGGGTGAGCACATTGTAGGCAATGCCGGCCATGATGCCGGTGTTGCAGTATATGAGGATGGTTTTCTCCCTGGGCAGCTTCCGGAGATTGGCCTCCAGTTCCTCAAGGGGGATGTGTATCGCCCCCGGCAGGACGCCCTGCACGGAGGCACCCCTTACATCAAGGATGGCCTTGTCCGCGGGACGGTCCTTCAGCACGGAGGTGAACTCCTCGATGCTCACCTGCCCCGGGGGAAGGCGCTTGACGTAGATGATGGTGCTTGCCAGCGGGCCGTCCACGACCTCACCGCCCCACGTGCGCCATCCCATCATCCCGCCATGGAGCACGGAGACGTTCCTGTAACCCCAGGAACGGACGGTCTCGAAAGCCTCGGCGTCGGCTTGACGCCCGGAATAAAGGACGATGGGAGCGGACGCGTCCTCGGGGAATATCGCCCTGGCCGAAGGCAGTTTTTCCCGGGGGATGGTCACGGCGTCCCGGATGTGCCCTTTCTCGGCCTGGCCGGTAGGTCTCAGGTCTATGAGAACGAAGGATGCTTTGTGGCTCATCATGTCCCCGATATAACCCGGCTCGGAAAGCACCAGCCCCCCGGCCCGCTCCCAGGCAGCCATGCCGGCATGGAAGACCCGGATATTCGAGTAGCCCAGGCTTTCCGCGACACGCGCGGCAGAGGTGCCTAAAGGTCAGTCGGACCCGCCGCAGTAGAAGATGATGCGAGCGTCCTTGTTCCCGGGCAGGACCTGCTCACGCATCTTCTCGAGCCTGGGGTAGGGGATGGAGACGGCTCCGGGGATGTGCCCTGCGGCATAGGCGTCGGAAGACCGGGAGTCCACAAGGAGGTAGCCCCCTTTATCCGGCCCCCGGGCCACCAGCTCCTTCATCTCCTGCACGGAGACGAGCTTCTCTTCAGAGAGCTCGAAAGGCTGCCCGGCATGCACGGCGGCGGACTTTCCCGCCCAGGCGCGAGACCCCGGCACCCCGAGAAGGAGCGCTATGGCCAAGGCGCATACGGCGGCAGGATACGCTCCGGATTTCATGATGACCTCCTCGTCTCACCCCCGGAGAGACAAAAGAGCCTAAAGGCACAGGTTTAGCCCCCGGGGAGATTTTACCCGCGCACGGGGGCTCGCTGTCAAGAAGAAATAAATTCTTACACCTTCTTGTTTGGTTTTATCGATGCTAGACTGTGGCCGTGGGGTGCATGGGACATGGGAGAGGCCGGCAGGGCGGGAGGCGTCCGTGGCTCCGGCGGTGAAGTACCTTCTTTACTTCGTCCTGGGCGGGGGGCTGGTGACCGCGGTGACCGCGCTGGGGAGCCAGAAGAAGGGCTTCCTCGCCGCCTTTCTGGCCAACCTCCCCACATTTACCCTCATCACCTTTCTCACCATTTACCACCATGCGGGGACCGAAGGGGCGCTTGCATACGCCAGGGGCCTCCTGTGGATGACGGCGCCCTGGCTGGTCTATGTCTTCTGCGTCTTTTTTCTTACCGGCAGGGTGGGCTTTCAGGCCTCGCTGGCCACCGGGGTGGCCCTGTACGTCTTGCTGTCCTTTCTTCTGATACGCGCCCACTGAGGCTCACCGGTAAAGCTCACTGGTGGGCTTAGAAGGGCAGCCGGCCCTGGGAAGAGGAGGAAGCCTCCCCGGGAGCGTCTTCGGAATCGCCCGAAGGCACGCTCTCCTCTTGCGCTTCGGACTCCTTTGCCCTCTTGCGCTGGGCCACACCCGCTTCAAGATTTGAGTCGCCCCGGGCCGTTGCCCGGCCGCTCCGGGCCGTTGCCCGGGCGGCCTGCTTGGAGAGGCGGTCGGCCTCCTTGTTCTCCTCGCGGGGGATGTGCCGCAGGGTGGAGCGCTTGAAGGAGCCCAGCAGCGCCCGAGTCCGCTCGTAAAGGGGGCGGAGGCCCTCGTTTCTGACCTTGTACTCGCCCCTGAGCTGCTTTACCGTGAGCTCCGAATCCAGGAAGGCGGAGACCTCCTCGGCACCCATCCGCCGAGCCTCTTCAAGGCCCCTCAGGAGAGCGGAATACTCGGCCACGTTGTTCGTGGCCGTGCCGATGTGCTCGGATATCTCCCGGCGCTTTCCGCCGTACTCAACCACCACGCCGAGGCCCGCGGGGCCGGGGTTACCCAGGGAGGCCCCGTCGGAGTGGATGGAGGCTCGTTTCATGGGGCGGCCGGTGTTTCGGCTTTCTGGGGCTCGGGAGACCTGTAGTACAGGATGCGCCTGCACTGGGGGCAGCGGATGATGTCTTCGTTCTTCTTTATCTCGACGAAGAGCTGGGGCATGATGTTCATGTTGCAGCCGGTGCAGATCTCGTCCTCGGCCGGGGTGACGGCAAGGCCGCCCTGGCTCTTGAGGAGGAACATGTACTCGTCGTAAAGCTCGTCCTCCAGGCTCTCCCGGTACCGCGAGCGCTTCGCCCTCAGGGCGTCGAGCTTTCCTCGGGCGACCTCGACCTCCTCGTCAAGCTCCCGCTTCCTGGACTCCACGACGGCCTTCTCCCTCTCCAGCACCTCCAGCCTTTCCCCGAGGGCCGCGTTTTCCCTCTCCACGGCCTCCATGAGGTCCAGTATCCCGTCCTCCACCTCGTAGGCGGCCTTCTCGGCGGCCTCTATCTCCTTCAGGTGGGCCTGGTAGGTCTTGTTGTCCTTGATTTCGGAGGTCCGGGCCTTGAGCTTGCCCACGCGGTCCTGCAGGGCGTCCAGCTCGCGCTCCTTCTCGCGCTTCTTCTTCTCCGCCGTTTCCACCCGCTGCTGCTGCGCGGCGTGGGCGGCCTGGGCCTCCTTGAGGCCCTTCTGCATGTGGGATATCCTTGAGGGTATGTCCTCGATGACCCGGGCGCGGGAGAGGATCTCGGAGTCCAGCTTCTGAAGCTCCACGAGGAGCTTGAGTTGTTCGTTCACGCCACCTCCGGCCCGCGGGGGCTCCGGGAGTCCCAAAAGGGCGGGGTCGGCTCTCCGCCGATGCGCGGGGGCCGGCCACTCTGGATAACCAACCGGGTAGTTTTATGGCAATTAGTTTTATGCATGCCATCGGAGCCCGAAACAACACTTCTTTCAAGGCCGGGTGCCGGCACCGTCATGTCGGCGGTTTCATGCGCGGAGCAATACGTATGGTGGGCCCACCAGGACTCGAACCTGGGACCAACCGGTTATGAGCCGGTAGCTCTACCAACTGAGCTATGGGCCCGACACGCGGCCAACCGGGCAAAAAACTGACATTATTAATTTATAAATGATGCTCTGGCGAAGTCAACCGGGGCGTGTTCCGGTCTCCGCCGCCCCCTGCACGGGCGCCGGTCAGCTCCTCTCCAGAAACCCCCTGAGCCATTTGCTCCGGGAGGGGTGCTTGAGCTTCCGGAGGGCCTTGACCTCTATCTGCCTGATGCGCTCCCGGGTGACGTTGAACTCCTGGCCTATCTCCTCCAGGGTGTGGGGGACGTCGCTGCCGATGCCGAAGCGCCTCCGCAGTATCTTCTCCTCCTTGGGGCTCAGGGTAAACAGGGCCCGGTTGACCTGCCCCTTGATGTCGTCCAGGATGGCGGCCTCCAGGGGGGAGGCATTGCTCCGGTCCTCGATGAAGTCTCCCAGGTGGCTGTCCTCCTCCTCCCCCACGGGGGTTTCCAGAGAGATGGGTTCCTTGGATATCTTCTGGATGGCCTTCACCTTCTCCACCGGCATCTTGAGCCTGTCGGCTATCTCCTCGGAGGAGGGCTCCATGCCCAGCTCCTGCACCAGCTCGCGGGTGACGCGGACCATGCGGTTTATGGTCTCCACCATGTGCACCGGAATGCGGATGGTGCGGGACTGGTCCGCCAGGGCCCGGGTGATGGCCTGCCGTATCCACCAGGTGGCGTAGGTGCTGAACTTGTAGCCCCGGGTGTACTCGAACTTGTCCACGGCGCGCATGAGGCCGATATTGCCCTCCTGGATGAGGTCCGACAGGGTCAGCCCCTTGCCCATGTGGCGCTTGGCAATGCTGATGACCAGCCTGAGGTTGGCCTCGATGAGCTCCCGCTTGGCCTCTGTGAGGCGGGCTTCCTCCTGCACCAGCCGGCCCAGGGCCTCCCCCATCCGGGCGGCGGGCATGCCGCTGAGCTCCTCGATGAGGAGGAGCCCCCGCTTGCCCTCCAGGTACTCCCCGCAGAGGCGGACGACGTCCTCGGGCTTGTTGCGGGGGAGGTTCTTCATGCGGGAGGGGTTGACCCCGGCCTTCCTGAGCCGGGCGGCGGTCGCCTTCAGGAGCCCGTCGAGCTCCATGCCCTCGTTGAGCCTCCTCGTGGTGTCCTCGAAGAAGCTGATGACCGTGTCCTCCTTGAGCTTGAGGTCGAAGACCTTCTCCATGAGGGCCTGGCGGGTCTCCTCCATCCTCTTCCGGGTCACCTTGCCGGTCTTCACCTTGGGGTCGGCCGTCCGCGTGCGGTACCTGTCGAGCCTGGCGAATATCCCGGCCAGCTCCTGCACCTGCGCGCAGAACTTCTGCCCCTGGGCGTAGACGTCCTCGCCGGCCAGGTCCTCGTCGTTCTGAAGCAGGACGTTGGCCGGGACCTGCCCTTTCTCCACCAGGGAGGCCAGCTCCATGAGCTTGGCGATATTGACGGGCTCCAGGAACATCTCGCCCATCAGCACCTGCCTGCTGGCCTCCATCTTCCGGGCTATCTCTATCTCCCCTTCCTTGGTCAGGAGGGGACGGTTGGACATTTCGCGGAGGTAGACCTTGACGGGCTCGTACTCGCCCTCCAGGGAGTCCTCCCCCCTGCCGGCGATACGCTCTTCCTCCTGGACCCCTTTATCTTCCTCTTCGAAATCCTCGCGCTCTTTATCGAAAGCGTCCAGTTCCTTCATTGGCCCCCTGCATTACGAACCAGTTAGTTTTTACCTTCGCATTGAAGCCCTGAAAATACATTATATTTTATGCACTTCAGGCATTATACGCCACCTCTATCATGCTCCCGGCATTAACTTGTGCCTTTCGGATAACAGCTTGCTCAGAAGCTTGAGGTCGCCGCCCGCCCGGGCCCTCTGTATGCGCTGCTCCACGGCCCTTCTGGCGATGGCCCTCACGCAGTCCTCGACGATGGTCTCCACGCTGTCGGGCTCGAAGCCCGGGCTCACGGCCAGATGCCTCAGGAGGGCGCGCTCCTCCTCGCCCTCTGCCATCTCCAGGGGCGAAGCGTCACCGCCCCCCTGTCCGGCCCCATCGGCCAGCCTCCCGAAGATGCGCCGCACCAGCGGGTCCCGCATGTCCTCGGCGGCCACCTTCTTCAGTATCTCCGCCGCCCTCTCCGGCTCGTGAAGGGCCACGCTCAAAAGGAGCCGCTCCTCCCCGGGCAGCACGCAGTCCTCGCGCCGGGCGGGCGGGGTTGTCCGCCCCCCCGTCCTCACCCGGCCCAGTTCCTCCCTGATGGCCACCTCCCGGGTGCCGCTCCTTTCGGAAAGCTCCCGGACCATCTCATCGCGCACGATGGCGTCCGAGACCCTAGAGATGAGGGAAACCGCCGCCCTGACGGCCTGGAGCTTCTCGCCCGGGGCCGTCCCGAGGAGGAACTCCACGGGTGAGACGGCCTCCCGCATGAGGGCCTCCAGGGCCCCGGCACCGTCCTTGAGAAGGACGCTGTGGGGGTCCTCCCCGGCCGGAAGGACGAGGACGCGGGCCCTCAGCCCCCCTTCCATCACCAGGAGCAGGGACCTTCTGGCGGCGTTCAGGCCGGCCTGGTCACCGTCGAAGACCAGAAGCAGGCGCTCGGCCAGGCGGGCAAGCTTTCGGACGTGTCCCTCCGTCAGGGCGGTGCCCAGGGGAGCCACCGCGTGGCGCAACCCCCCCTGATGGCACATGATGACGTCCAGGTAGCCCTCCACCACCAGGGCCTCTCCGGCCTGCCTGACGGCCTCCCTCGCCCTGTCCAGGGCGTAGAGGGTGTCGCTCTTTTTGAAAAGCGGCGTGTCCGGGGAGTTCAGGTACTTGGGCGTGGAGTCGTCCAGGACCCGCCCGCCGAAGGCCACGGGCTCCCCGTGCATGTCCATGATGGGGAACATGAGCCGCGAGCGAAAGATGTCGTAGGGCCCCCGGGACCCCCGGGCGGACAGGCCCGCCGCCATCATCTGCTCGTCGGTGTATCCCTTCTTCCGCAGATGCTCCTGAAGGGCGTGCCACCCCGGGGGTGCGTACCCCAGGGAAAAGGCTTCCACGGACTCCGCCGAGATGCCCCTTTTGGCCAGGTACTCCCTGGCCTCCCTGGCGCGGAGGAGCCCCTGGCGGAAGAAACCGAGCGCCTCGCGCTGAAGCGCCCTGGCCACCTCCCGCGCGCTCCGCTCCCCCGGCCGGCGGGGCCGAAGCTCCACCCCGGCCTTCCGGGCCAGCAGGTCCAGGGCCTCGGCGAACTCCAGGCCCTCGTGCTTCATCACGAAGGCGAAGACGTCCCCCCCGGCGGCGCAGCCGAAGCAGTGGAAAATCTGTTTCGGATGGCTGACCATGAAGGACGGCGTCTTCTCGGCGTGAAACGGGCAAAGCCCCTTGTAGTTCTGCCCGGCGCGCTTCAGGTGCAGATACTCGGAGATGACCTCCACGATATCAAGCCTGCTCTTGATCTCCTCGACGACGCCGTCAGCGACCATAGGGTATAGGATATATTAACGTATTATTCCTCGCATAAGACGGCCGACATGACAGCGCCGGCAACCGCCCTTGAAACAAGGTTATTCCAGGCTTCACTGCCATGTATAAAACTACCTGGCCGGCACGTCCGTGCATCGCCCGCCCCCGGCCCCCGGGCAGGGGGCTTCCGCTGCCCTCGTTCCCCGTTTGGGGGGGCGCCCGCCGAGCCCCGCTACGCGCGGCTTACCCTGGTGAAGCCCGAGCAGCCCAGAACCTTGAACCCCCCGGGGATGACGCGGTCCAAGAGGAGGTTCAGCCCCAGGTTGTCGCTTGAGATGTGGCCCGCGATGACGATGTTGAGGTGGTGCTTCTCGGCCTCTTTCCGGTGGTCCTCGCTGAAATGCATCCCCACCACGGTGTTTATGCCACTCTGGGCGATGCCGGCGAAAATCTCCTTGGGCCCCTCCGTGCCCCCGGTCATGTCCACGAAGACCTTGCCCGCCTTGTGCTTCGTCGAGCCCTGGATTACCTTGGGGCCGGCCCCGTTGCCCGCCGCCTGGCGGTACTCGGGAATCTGCCGGAGGATGTCCAGGATGTCCCCCACGGTGTAGGGCTTCTGCTCGTCGAAGGTCTTCTGCAGGTAGGAGGCCACCATGTTGTCCGACGGGGTGTGCAGGTTCATGAAAGGGATGCCCAGGAGGCGCGCGGCGTCCACCGCCCGGGTATGGTTGGTGGGCATGAGCCGCTTCTCCACGTCCGAAACCCTCTTTTCCAGCAGGGACTCGGCCATGCTGATGGACACCCCGAAGCGCGCCTGGATATCGGCCTGCATGCCCATGACCTGGTAGAGATTGGCCAGGGACCGCCCCTCGGGATGGTGGGCCAGGATGAGGTCCACGTCCTCGCCCCGCTGCCTCAGGGCCAGGGCCAGGAGAATCTCGCCCACCTCCATGTCCACGCCCACCAGGGCTGAGGACACCTCTTCGTCCCCGGTGCCGTTGAGGATGCGGGAGTCGGCATAGGGGTTGCTCAGGGACTCCGCATCGAAGAACTCCTTCTCGTCCGCATCGAGCTTCTCGTAGTCCTTCTTCCGCTGCTCCAGGTCCTTTTGGACGAGGTCCTTGCCCCGGGGGTCGTTGTCCATTCCCACTTCGACGGCCTTCCTGTACAGCTCCTTGAGGGTCATCCCGCCTCCTTCAGGGAAGTGAAAGGCCCCTCGGGGCGATTCACGAGATTAGAAGAACCTGTCTCAAAATTGCTTCCGGCTGCAAGAGGCCTAAATGGCGGCATACGGCGTCCTGAAGGAAAAATCGTCCTCAACGCAACGCTGCTGCGCCTCCGGGCCATTTCCCCTTCCCTCCTTGTCTGCCGCCATTTATTCTCCCTTTCGCTTCGAAATCAATTTTGAGACAGGTTCTACGGGCTTTTCAGTGAATTCTCCCGGAAGAGAACACGGGAGAGGGCTCTTCGAATCTAGAGACTATCAGTAACGGGAAATACCTGTCAAGGGGTCTTCCCAAAGGGAGGACTTCACTTTTTCTCCAGCACGAACACCCTGTCGGCCGCCTGAGCGAGGAACCGCCTGTCGTGGCTGGCGACGAGGAGCGTGCGGGCCTCCGCGCCGAGGAAGGTGAGGACCCTCCGGAGCTTCTCCTCGTCAAGCCCCGAGGTGGGCTCGTCCAGGATGTAGCACTCCGGCCGCATGGCGATGACCGTGGCCAGGGCCACGAGCCTTTTCTCGCCGCCGGAGAGCTTGTGGGTCACCTTCTTTTGGAGCCCCTCGATGCCCAGGGCCGAGGTGGCCGCGCGCACCGCCTGCCGGGCCTCGCCGTGGGAGAGGCCCAGGTTGAGGGGACCGAAGGCGACGTCCTCCTCCACGGTGGGGCAGAAGAGCTGGTCGTCGGCGTCCTGAAAGAGAAACCCCACGCGCCGCCTCACCTCCAGAAAATCCTCCTCCTTCCGCCGGGGCTTCCCGAAGACGCGCACCTCCCCCCCGGCGGGCCTGAGAAGGCCCATGACGATGTGCAGGAGCGTCGTCTTTCCCGAGCCCGTGGGCCCTACCAGCCCCACGCGCTCGCCCTCCCGGAGGGTGAAGTCTACCCCGCTCAGGGCCTCCCCGCCCCCGGGGTAGCGAAAACAAAGCCCCCTCGTCTCGATGAGGTTCACAGGAGGGCCACCACAAGGGCCAGGCCGAGGAGCAGGCCTCCCAGGGCCAGGTCCCGGCCGTGGAGATGGAAATGGTCTATCACGGGGAAGTGTCCGCGGAACCCCCTCAGGAGCATGGCCCCGTAGAGGCGCCGCGCCCTCTCGGCGCTTCGGACCAGGAGCATGCCCACCAGGTACGCGTAGGACCTGTAGGTGTGGGCCCCCGTTCGGGGGCGGAAGCACCGGATGCGCATGGCGTTTCTGAGCCGCCCGTACTCCTCGTGCACGAGCTCCAGGTACCGGGAGAAGAAAAAGAAGAGATAGACCAGCTTGCGCGGAGCCCTCAGGTGCACCAGGGCATGGGCCAGGGCCAGGCTCTCGGAGGTGCCGAAAAGCGCGATGGTCAGGAGCACGGCGGCGTTGGCCTTGAGCGTAATGGACAGGGCGTAGAGGAGTCCCTCCCGGCTTGCCGCGAGAGGACCCAGGGAGAAGACCGCCTCTCCGGGATGGCTGAAGGGGAGGAAGACCCAGAGGGTAAGGATGAAGACGTTGGCGGCCAGGAGCCGCACGCCGAGCTTCCGCGCGTCCAGGCGCCCCAGAAGGGCTGCGCCCACCCCGGCCAGGAGGGCCACGGCCGGGGCCCGCAGGCCCGAGGCCAGGGCCGCCGCGGCGATGGGCGGAAGGCCGGCCAGCACCTTCACCCGGGGGTCAAGGCGATGAAGGGGACTATGTCCCTGGGCAAACTCCTCAAGGTGCATGGTGCGTTACGGGGGAGACGTCCCGGCCCTGCCGCGCAGCTCTTGCCACGGAGCTCTCACGACGGCCCGCCGCCTTTCTTTCGGTATCTCAGATACGCGGCCAGCCCGGCCAGCCCCATGATGTAGCCCACCCCGGCCAAGACGTCGCCGAGGCCCGGACGCTCCATGTCCATGCGGAGCTTGACGACCTCCCGCCTGAGGGGCTCGACCTCCCTGGAGACGATGTTGGCCAGGGCGGCATCGGTGAGCTCCTCCAGGTGCCGGTGTCCGAGGGCCTCCTTATCCCCTTCGTGGAGGGCCGCCTCTTCTGCCTGCCGCTTCCCCAGGTGAAGCGTGTACCGGCCGGCGTGGCCCGGCCCGGCCCGGACGATGAGCCGTATGCTGCCCGCGCCCGAAGGGGCCCTGAAAGCCAGCTCGCCGGCACTGTCGGTGACGGCTCGAAGAAGCTCCTCTCCGGTCTGCGGGTCCGTTACCCCTACCTCGCAGCCCTTGCAGGGGGAGCCGTCGACGAAATAGGCTGTGGCGCGGACCTCGTCTCCCTCCTGATAGGCATAGATGCTCACCTTGTGGGCAAGGGCCGCCGCCGGGAAAAGAAACACCAGGCATACGCCAAGCACAAGAACCAGTCGGTTCATCGGTCGCTCCTTATCAGCATCTCGGGATTGACCTTGAGAAGAAACAGCACGATAAAGGCGGTCACCACCCCCTCCACGAGCATCACCGGCCCGTTTGCCGCGGCCATGGCCAGCACGACGTTGAGGAAGACTCCCCCCGTCCCCAGAAGGGCGAGGGCCGCGAGCGCGGTGCCCAGGGCCACCCCCAGCGCGCCCGCGCCGAAGCCCGCCAGGGCCGCCCTCCTCGGGCTGGGCCGCGCTCCCAGGAGGGGCCTGAAGATGAAGAAGGCGGCCACCGCCGGAAGCGCCATGACGACCGTGTTGACCCCGAGGGTGGTCAGCCCTCCGAACTGAAAGAGGAGGGCCTGGAGGGTAAGGGCCACGAATATCGAGGGGAAGGCCATCCAGCCCAGCAGGAGCCCCACCAGGCCGTTCAGGGTGAGGTGGACGCCCACCGGGCCCACCGGCACGTGAAGCAGAGAGGCCACAAAGAAGGCCGTGGAGAGCACCGCCACCTCCGGGATGCGGTCGAGGTCCATCTTCCTGAGGCCCACGGCCAGGCCCCCCGCCGCCAGGGCGGCGCCGCCGGCCAGCACCGGGGCCGAGAGAACGCCCTCGGAGATGTGCATTATCGCCTCCCCTGCGCCCGCACCCAGATGACGGCCCCCGTCTCCACGGGGAACTCCCTGCCCCCGCGCTCAAGCGTGCGGTCCGACCGCAAGGGGGCGGAGAACCCCCACCATCCCCCCCAGGGCACGGCATAGGTAAAGACGCCGTTGGCGTCGGTCTTTATCACCTGGGTGGCCATGGCCTCCTTGGGCGCGTGCACCTTGTGCTCCGGGTTCAGGTACTCCACCTCCACGGCCGCCCCGGGGACGGGCTTTCCGTCGCGCAGTACCGTGCCCTGAAAGACGTTCCCCGCCCAGAGCCCGTAGGGGCGAGAGAGGGGCACGATTTCCGCCGGAAGTCCCGCGGGGTGGTCCCATCCGTCCTCGAGTCCCAGGGCGCCTATCACCACCTTGACGTAGTGGATGATGAAGAGCCCCTCGGCCTGCTCGAAATACGGGGCCGTCTCCATGTAGAAGACGTGGTCCCCGGGGGAGCGCACCCGGTACCGGAGCGTCCAGGGGAAACCCGCTTTATCGTCTTTCCGGCGGTCGAGGGCCCCGAGGAGGTCGGTCTTTTTGCCCCGCGTCAGGACGCCCAGGCTGCGGGGCTTTGCCATGGGCATGAACCGCCAGTCGAAGGGGTGCATGAAGGCCGCGCTCAGGACCACGACCTCCGGGTCGCCGGAGGCCACGATGTCCTCGGAGCTGACGAGGACGCCGAAGTGAGCCCCTGCGCCCAGGGGCCAGAGGACGAAGAGTAGGACAAGTGCCTGAGCCAACCGCTTCATGCTTGCTCCCCTTACGGGATGTCCCTGCCCGTGGTGGCCAGGGTAAGCTTGCCGTGCTTTACGCCCTTGGTGCCGATGAGGCGGTCCGCTATCTTCCTGATGTCCCGTCCCCTTCCCCTGACCACCAGGACCTCCAGGCAGTTATGCCCGTCCAGATGGATGTGCATGGTGGAGACGACCGAGTCGTGGAACCCGTGCTGGATGTCCGTGAGGGTGTCGGCCAGCTCCCGCACGTCGTGCGAATAGACCAGGGTAATGGTGCCCACCGTCTCGCCTGTCCCCTCCGCCCACTCCTCCTTCACGAGGGTATCCCGTATGAGGTCGCGGATGGCCTCGGAGCGGTTGACGTAGCCCTTGCGGGCGATGACTCTGTCGAACCGCTTGAGGAGGCCTTCATCCAGGGATATGCCGAAACGCGCCACCATCGTGTTACTATTCCTGTATTTAGTGTTACACAATGGCGCCGCGATGTCAAGGCGGACTCGTTTTCCGGGGGGCTCCAGAAAGGCATCCGGAGCGCGCCGGCGGAGGGGCCGCCGGCGCCGGCAGCGGCACGGGGACGGCGAAGCCGGAGGGAGGCCTAGGCCTCGCCCGTCACGTTCTTTATGGCCCCCAGGAGCTGCTTCGGGCTGAAGGGCTTCTCCAGGTAAAGGTCCGCGCCCATGGCCAGGGCCTTCTCGCGCATCTCCTCCGTGGCGTAGCCGGTAATGACGATGACCCTGGTCTCCGGGGCGATGCGCTTGAGGGTCTTGATGACTTCCTCGCCCCCCAGGGTGGGCATCTTGATGTCCACGAGGACGACCCCGTACTGATTGTCCTCGAGCTTCCTGAGGCCCTCCAGCCCGTCCTGGGCCAGGTCGATGCTGTAGCCTTCCAGACTCAAGGAGCGCTCACAGCAGACTCGCACAATGGGTTCGTCATCAATGACCAGAATATCCCTCGATGCACGCATATCTCACGCCTTCTCCCCTGCCCGCGCCTCCTCGGGCACCTCCACCGGCAGGCGTACGACGAAGGTGCTGCCCTTCCCCACGGTGCTGCGGACCAGGATGTCCCCCCCGTGGCGCTTTACGATGCCGTAGCTGACCGGCATCCCCAGCCCCGTGCCCTTTCCCACGGGCTTGGTGGTGAAGAAGGGCTCGAATATCCTGTTCATGTGCTCCGGCAGGATGCCGGGACCCGTGTCCGTAAAGGACATCTCCACGTACTGCTGGCCTCCCTCGCGCACGGCCCGCGTTTCGATGGCTATCCTGCCCCGGTCGTTCATGGCGTCGGCGGCGTTGGTGAAAATGTTGAGGATGACCTGCTGAATCTGGTTGGGGTCCACGACGACGGGCTTGAGGTCGGGGGCCAGGTGCATGTCCACCGCGACGTTATAGAACTTGGACTGGTTCGTCAGCATGCTGATGGTGTGCTCCATGAGGTCGTTGACGTTGATGGCCATCTTCTCGGAAGTTCCCTTCCGGGAGAAACCCAAGAGCCCGCGGATGATCTTGGTGCAGCGCTCCGCCTGCTCGATGATGACGTCCAGGTCCTCCACGTCCTGCGTGCGCTCGGCGGGGGTGCGCTGCTTCATCAGGTAGGCGAAGGTGACGATGCCCGTCAGGGGGTTGTTCAGCTCGTGGGCCACCCCTGCGGCGAGCCTTCCCAGGGAGGCCAGCTTCTCGGCGTCGATGAGCTGTTCGTGGGCCGCCCGTATCTCGTCGGTCTTCCTGTCCACTTCCTTCTGAAGCTCCTGGGCCCAGTTCTCCAGCTTCTCCCGGTAGCGCTTCATGTCGTAGGCCATGGAGTTGAAGGTGGTGGCCAGCAGGCCCATCTCATCCTTGGTATGGATGCGGATGGGCTCGCTGAAGTCGCCCCTGGAGAGGCGCTTCATCCCCGCCTCCAGCTGGGCCACCGGCTTGGAGACGAAATGATAGAGAATGATGCAGAGAAACATGGATATGGAAGCGATGAAAACACTGCCCACCAGGAGGGTGCCCACGACTATCTGGCGGCTGGCGGTCTGGATTGCGGTGGCGCTGAAGGTCGTCTTCAGGACCCCCAGGACCTTCTGGTCCCGCCCGTGGAAATGGCACCGGGCCGTATAGCACGAGGGCTCGTTCAGGACGGGGGTGTAAAGCGCCATGTAGTGGGACCCCTCGGGGTCCGTCTTGATCTCCGGGGGGGAGGACCTGCCCCTGAGGGCGCTCCGTATCTCGGGGTCCTCGGGCGCCGCCCGCCCGATGGCCGCTCTGTCGGAGGCGTGCACCACGATGCCCCGGGGATTGTACAGCTCTATGTCGCGGACGTCCTTGGCCTTGCCCAGGGCCTCCAGGGTCTCCTGGATGTAGGCGCTCCGGGCGGTGAGCATCCCGTGGTGGATGCCCTGCTCGACGAGGCCGGCGGAGAAGCGGGCGTGATTGGCCAGGTTCTGCCGGGTGACCTGCTGCTCATAGGTGATGAAGATGTACCCGAAGATGGTACTGCCCACCGTCATGAGCACGCCCACGGCCAGAATCAGCTTGCCGGCCAGGGAATCCAAGGATTTTCGAAACTTTACCACAAGTAATTTTGTCATAGTAACAAGCACATACGCAAGGCCCCGCATCGCGCGGCCCGGGGCTCCCCCCGGAGTCCGCCGAAGCGGGCCATTGCCCCGCAGCCGCCACTATGAAGCCGCCGACACAGGGGTGTGAAACCTCTTACATATTCTCCGGGACGGCCATGGACAGAATACCTTGTTTTTGAAGCACTTTTCTCTTTTGCCCAACGGTGGCACGGCGGTTGCTTGTGAGGGGTGGGCGCGCTCCCGGAGAGCGAGCATAAAGAGCCCGTAAAGGAACGGGAGGTTTTGATGACCAGGAAAGCGAGCACCAGAGTTCTTTACATACTGTTTCTGATTCTTTTCGTCTCCGGCCTCCCGGGGGCGGACGCGGCGGACATGACGGACTACTGCGTGGTGCCGCCCTATGTCAAGCGCGACATCAAGCCCAACGTCCTCATCATGATGGACAACAGCTACGTCACCGGCCTTCCGGCCTACAAGGATTTCTATTACATTCCCGACCCGGCCCTCGTTATGCAGAACAATTTCTGGTCGTTCGTCCTCGGCACGTACGGTGAAGGAGCCATCGGCAGCCGTTATGCGGACTTCCCCAAATGCAGCGACGGGGACCCCGCGACACTGTGCTCCACTGATTTCCGCTTTGATGTCTACGGCTCCATGAAGCACTACACCGGGTACTTCGACGAGGACCTCCTCTATGGTTACACAAACAACCGGTACCAGCCCAGTTCAACGGGCGTCTTCCACGGGGAGGTCATGAACTGGGCCACCACCAGCATGTTCGACCTCATCCAGGCCATCTTGGTGGGGGGCAAGTCCACCTCGCGGCAGACCAACGTCAACACCCTGGTGGGGTTCGAGAGCGAGGAGTGGCCCACCAAGACCTATATCTACAAGGGCACCGACAGCGTCTACTACGCCTGCGACTTCAGGGTAAACGTGGGAGGAAAGGGCAACCTCACCATCACCGACAGCCAGGACCCCTGGACCGTGGCCTTTTTCCATGACACCACATGGGGGCTGAACTATGCCTCCGACCCCGTCTGCGGGCTCCTGCTGAGCCCGGCCGTGGGGCCCGCCTCCACATGGACAGTGAACCTGGCCGAGGCCGGCTTCTCCTCCGGCGGGGCCTATGCGGCCCTCGATAAGGATACGGCGGAGGAGAAAGAGCCCACGCTGGCCCAGAGGGCCCTGGGCCTCGTAAACGACATCATGTCCTTCTTTGCGCAGGAGGCCGAGGCGGCCAAGCCCGTCCGGATAACCACTCCCAAGAATGGCGCCACCCTGCCCGACGCCATCTGGAACTCCCCCTATCCGGGCTACATCCCGGCGGCATCCGGCGGCGGGGGCACCTACACCTGGTCCACCGTGAGCCTTCCCGCGGGGTTCACCCTCGATGCCTCCGACGGCACCCTAGCGGGCACCCCCACGGCGGCGCCCGGCACATACATTTTTACCCTGAAGGCGCAGGACGCGGCCGACTCCTCGAACAAGGACAGCATCTCGGTCACCATCAATATTCTTGCGGCCGCTCTGGGAGGGGCCGGCACCGCCGAGCACAACATCCGCATATGCGTGGGCGACTACACCACCAACTGCACCAACACCGCGGGGAACAATTCCCTCAAGTCGGGCATCCTCCAGGACTTCTGGGACGACGCCCGGTTCGGGTTCCAGGACTTCGCCAACGACCTGGACCCCTTCCAGGAGATGTGCATCCCGGCCAGTGGAGACACGAACTTCTTCACGGCGGTGGAAAACGCCATCCCCGTGGGCGATACCCTGAACGTCACCAAGCTCATCGACGGCGAGTACGAAGCCATGATGACATACATGGGCACGCCCCAGACAGGCAGCTCCTGCGACCCCTTCAGCGGGGACAGCACCCCCTGCAGGAATAACTTCGTGCTTCTTCTCACCTCGGGCTATGGGGCCGACGAGGGGGACCCCGATGTCTTCGGCTCGACGAGTACGCCGCCCCTCCCCGCCGACTGCGGCTCCCTCACCTACGACCTTTCCAAAAACGCCTGCTACGGCAAACAGAACGACCTCCGGAGCGACCGGGAGGGCACCCAGGACGTCATCACCTACATTGTCAACGCCATGGGGACAAACGGCGACGTCCTCAGGGAGGCCGCCAGCGCGGGCGAGGGCATCTATTACGACGTCTACGACCCCACCCAGCTCAAGGACAAGCTCATCCAGGCCTTCCAGGACATCATCAAGCGGGCCTCCTCCGGCACGGCGGCATCGGTTCTGGCCTCCGGCGAAGGCAGCGGGGCCAACCTCATCCAGGCCGTCTACTACCCCCGCAAACGCTTCGTGGACAGCGATGCCGGGACGGAGGACGAAATAGCCTGGATAGGGCGGCTGACCAACTTCTGGTTCTACGTCGACCCCTACTTCGCCTCCTCGAGCATGCGCGAGGAAACGGCACACGAGACCCCCTATCCCCTGCTTAACCTGGTGAACGACTACATCGCCTCGCTGTACTGGGACCCGATAAACGAGGTGGTCAAGGCACATCGCTATGCGGACACCGACGGAAACGGCACGCCCGATGTGGTGGAGTCCGACATCAACTTCGAGAACATGGGCAACATATGGGAGGCGGGCGAGCTGCTCTGGGAGCGCGACCTGGCCACGGACCCCCGCAGGATATACGCCAACGTGGACGATACCGCCGACATGACCATCTTCAACAGCTCCGCGGCCAGTAACGCCACGCTCCGCACGTACATGGGGGCGGCCAGCATCGCCAACGCCACGGCCCTCATCAATTACACCACCGGCTACTTCATCAACAGCCCCGACTACCGCGACCGCAGGGTGAAGGTCGACCTCAACGGCGACGGCGACACCGGCGACACCGGCGAGACCGCGAAGAAGGTCTGGAAGCTGGGGGACATCCTGAACTCCACGCCGCGCATCATCAGCAACACCACGGTTCCCCTGAACAGCTACCACGTCACCTACCGGGACACGACGTACAGGGACTTCATCGAGAGCGCCAAATACGTCAACCGCGGGATGGTCATGGCAGGGGCCAACGACGGCATGCTGCACGCCTTCAGGCTCGGCCTTCGCCAGGACAGCTGGAGCGGGCAGGGGCCGAAGCAGAAGGTCCGCCTGACCGGGACGAACCTGGGCAGGGAGGAATGGGCCTTCATCCCGAAAAACGTCCTTCCCTATCTGAAGTACCTGACGCAGACGGACTACTGCCACCTCTATACGGTGGACCTGACACCCTACATTTTCGACGCCAGTATCGGGACCGACCCCGACGGAAACGGCACCGCTTTTGAAGGGACGGAGTGCACGGATTCGAGCGACTACTCGACCTGCACCCGGACCGCCAACACCTGGAAGACCATCCTCATCGGAGGCATGCGCTACGGCGGGGCCTGCAAGAACGAGGGAGTCAGCTGCACCCAGGACCTGGACGGGGACGGCGACGTGGACGCCGAGGACTGCGTGAACACGCCCGTCTCCGGGGTGGGATACTCCTCATACTTCGCCCTGGACGTCACCGACCCGGAGAACCCGAAGTTCCTGTGGGAGTTCTCCAACCCGGCCCTGGGCTACAGCACCACCGGTCCCGCCATCGTGAGAATCTCGTACAAAACCGACACCAGCGACCCTCCCGACGGCAAGCGCGACTGGCAGGACACCGCCCAGAAGGACCTCAACGGGCGCTGGTACGTCGTCCTGGGCTCCGGCCCCACGGGCCCCGTACGGAAATCCGACAGGCAGTTCCTGGGCAACTCGGACCAGCCCCTGAGCGTTTTCGTTCTGGACCTCAAGACCGGCACCCTGCTCAGTACGATAGACCATCTTGCGGGCGGGGGGCAGATACTCAACGCCTTCGCCGGCTCCATGATAAACGTGACCGCCGACGCCGAGGGGGACAGGCGGGACTATCAGGACGACGTGGTCTATGTCCCCTACGTGCGGAAGGACACCTCCACGAACACCTGGACCCAGGGCGGCATCCTGAGGCTCCTGACCAACGAGGACCTGGACCCGGCCAACTGGCGGCTCTCCACGGTCATCGACGGCATCGGTCCGGTGACCTCGGCGGTGGCCCACCTGCTGGACAAGAACACCTCCAAGTTCTGGCTCTTCGCCGGCACCGGGAGGTATTTCTACGAGAGCTATTCCGAGCCGGACGACGGGGACGGGCAGCGGCACCTGTTCGGAATCACGGACCCCTGCTACAGCAACTGGAGGTTCAGCCCCACCTGTACCACGTCGCGCCAGATGGTCAACCTCAGCGACGTGACCACCCTGGAGCAGGGCGTTCAAGACCCCCAGGGCTGGTACATCCGCCTGGACCCGAGCAGTGGAAACTACAGCGCAGAGCGGGTCATAACGGACCCCCTGGCCTCCATCTCCGGGATAGTCTTCTTCACCTCCTTCATGCCCTACAGCGACATCTGCTCCATCGGCGGGAAGAGTTTCATTTGGGCCGTGCGCTACCGGGACGGCGGAGCCCCCGGGACCATGCTGAAGGGGACAGCCCTCATCCAGGTCTCCACGGGCGCCATCGAGCAGGTGCAGCTCGGGGACGCTTTTAACGAAAAGCTCGGCAGGAGGTCGGCGAGCCTGGAGGGAGTGCCCCCCACGGCCCAGGGTTTCTCGCTCTTTACCACTCCTCCGCCCCACAAGAAGACCGTCCACGTCGAGGATTGTGAGCAGTGATGCGGAGGAGCGCGATGCAGGGACGGCCGGAGACGGAGGGTTTCACCCTGGTGGAGCTCCTGGTGGTGCTGGCCATCATGGGCATCGTGGTCGTGGCCATGGGGTTTCAGTACGACGGCTGGATCGGCAAGCACCGCGTGGAGAGCAAGGCCCGGGAGATTTACGCCGACATGATGAACGCCCGCGCCCGGGCCATCGACAGAAACAGGGTGCACTTCGTGAACATGCCCGCCGCGGACACCTCGAAATTTCTCATCTACGAGGATTCCTCCCCTTCCCCCGACGGCGACGGCTCCTTGAGCACCGCACAGGACGCCGTCGTGGTCAACACGACGGTGCCCTACCGGCTGACGGGCGCCGAGAGGCAGTTTATCATCGACCCCCGGGGAATCATCGTCAACAGCGCGGGCCTTCCCAACACCGGCGCCGCCATACGGCTGGAGGACGTTGACGGAGCGGACTTGAACGCAGACTACGACTGCGTGGCCGTAAGCGCCACGCGTCTGAACGTGGGGCTCTGGAATGGAACATCCTGCGGCACGAATGAATAGGACCGCCCCGAAAAGCGGGGGCTTCACCCTGGTGGAGGTCATGGTCGCCCTGCTCATCCTGCTGTTCGTCTCGGTAGCCCTCATGCAGACGGCCCTGGTGAGCATAGACTCCAACATGCGCAACGTCCTGAGGGACGAGGCCGTGCGCCTGGCCGAAAAG
>JARRLN010000038.1 GCA_037386965.1 Nitrospirota bacterium | reverse complement strand
CGACGCCCCTGTCCACGATGTCGGCGGCCAGCTCCGGCGGGGTGTTCTCCAGGGCGACGCGGATGGTGTCCAGGATGATGTTGACCGGCTCGGAGAGGGCGTCCCGGACCTCGTCCTCGTCGATGGTGATGGTCTTGGGGATGCCGGAGACCAGGTCGCGGCCCTTGATGTCCATGCTCCGGGGGGTGCCGCTCGCCCCGGGGGCCGGGGCGGCGGAGCCCAGCTCTATCTTTATCTGTTCGGCCGTCCTGTCGCCTATCATGAGGTTGTATTTCCTCTTGATGTGGGCCATGATGGTCTCGTCCATCTTGTCCCCGCCCACCCGGGCCGCGCGGCTGTACACGATGCCCTCCAGGGAGATGACGGCGATGTCCGTGGTGCCGCCCCCGATGTCCACGATCATGCTGCCGGAGGGCTCCCCCACGGGCAGTCCCACGCCCACGGCGGCGGCCATAGGCTCCTCGATGAGATAGACCTCCCGGGCGCCGGAGGCCTGGGCGGCGTCCTTCACCGCCCGCTGCTCCACCTGGGTGATGGTGGTGGGCACGCCCACGATGACCCGCGGGGCCACGAAGCTCCTGCGGTTGTGGACCTTCTTGATGAAGTACTTGAGCATCTCGCCGGTGGCGTCGAAATCGGCGATGACCCCGTCTTTCATCGGGCGGATGGCCATGATGCTGGCCGGGGTCTTCCCCAGCATCTTCTTGGCCTCCATGCCCACGGCCACGGGCTTTTTGTTGTCCCGCCTCAAGACCACCACCGAGGGCTCGTTACAGACGATGCCCTTTCCCCTCACGTACACCAGAGTGTTTGCGGTCCCCAGGTCTATCGCCAGGTCGTTGGAAAACCATCCAAAGATGTTGAAGGGAAACATTCAGCTCTCCTGTACGGCCTCGGTGGTCTCCACCACCGAGGTTCTCGCGATTTCGTCCCCGAGGCGCGCGCCGTCCCTGCTGCCAAGCAGGATGATGAACTCCAGGACGATGACGCCCACGAGGAATATCCAGCCAACAAAAGGCACCTTGACCAGGAGAACGCCCGCACCGAGGGTGCAGTTGCGGAGGATGGAATCCCTGATGGTGCACGGACCGCCGGAGTGGCTCAGGACCCGGAGCCCGGTGAGCCGCTTCCCCACGCTCTTTCCCTCGGACAGCCCGTCGCTGATGAGCAGATACCCCAGCCCCGCCAGCCATCCCGCCCGTGGCAGGGCCTCCATTGCGGCGAGGATCATCACGAAGTCTATGCTCTTGGCAACAACCCTCAACAAGAGGCTGGCTCTCCTGACCATCCGACATCATAACATTGGGTATTGCATCTTTTCAATGATTCCGGGCGGTAACGCTCACCGTGGCGTCGCTCCGAAAGCCTTTATTCTCAAGGGATTACACCTTGCCCGCCGCAGGCGGAGAAGGCGTTGACGGGCACGGGAGGGCTCGTGTATGGTAGAGGCCTCATGCGGGAAATCGTCCTTGCCACCCGTAACAGAAGGAAGCTCGAGGAGGTCTCCCGCATCCTCCGGGGCCTGGCGGTCCGCCTTCTGAGCCTCGAGGAGTTCCCCGGCGTGCCGGAGGTGCAGGAGGACCAGGAAAGCTTCAGGGGCAACGCCCTCAAGAAGGCCCGGGCGGTGGCCCGGGCCACCGCCCGGGACGCCCTGGCCGACGACTCGGGCCTGGAGGTCTATGCCCTGGGCGGCGCTCCCGGGGTGCGCTCCGCCCGCTATGCCGGCCAGGGGGCTTCCGACAGGGACAACAACGCCAAACTTCTCAGGGAGCTGGCCGAGACCCTGGAGGAGGAGCGGGGCGCCCGCTTCCTCTGTGTCCTGGCCCTGGCCTCTCCCGACGGCCGGGCCCGCACCTTCGAGGGCTCGGTGGAGGGCAGAATCGCCCGCGCCCCGGCCGGCGAGAGCGGCTTCGGGTACGACCCCTTGTTCATCCCCCGGGGGGAGAGGCGGACCTTCGCCCAGATGGGCCCGGCGGAAAAGGACGCCATGAGCCACCGGGGGCGCGCCCTGGCCCTCCTGAGGGAGCACCTGGAGGAGAAAACGTAGGGCGCCCGGTGCTCCAGCCGGAAATATAAGAAAATTTAATGCACCAATTTTAATTTTTGCCTTGAAAAAAGGTGGACCGAATTTCTACTATGTAATCTCTGAATGGATAGTGCGCCGTACGTGCGCGTTTTTTTCATATCCTTCCATAACACAGAGCAGCCTAAACACAGAGAAGGGGGTACTTTGATGAGGCTTGTTCTTTTAGGGGCACCCGGTGCAGGCAAAGGCACCCAGGCAAAGAAGCTCATAGAAAAATACGGAATTCCGCAGATTTCCACCGGCGACCTCCTCAGAAAGGCGGTGGCCGACGGCACGTCGCTGGGCAAGGAGGCCAAGGCCTACATGGACAAGGGCGAGCTGGTGCCGGACTCCGTGGTGCTGGGCATGGTCAAGGAGCGGCTCGACCAGCCCGACGCCCGGGAGGGGTTCATCCTGGACGGCTTCCCGCGCAACACGGCCCAGGCGAAGGCCCTGGACGAGATGCTCGGGGGGATGGGCATGCCCCTGGACGGGGCCATCAGCGTGGACGTTCCCAGCGGAGACCTCATGAAGCGGCTCACCGGAAGGCGCACGTGCAAGCAGTGCGGCCAGATGTACAACGTCTATTTCAATCCGCCCCGGAAGGAAGGGGTCTGCGACAACTGCGGCGGAGAGCTCTTCCAGCGGGACGATGACAGGGAAGAGACCATCCGCAAGCGCCTCGAGGTCTACGAGGCCCAGACGGCCCCCCTTGCGGAGTATTACAAGGACAAGGGCATCCTCAAGTCGGTGGACGGCACGGGCAGCATCGAGGAGATTTTCGAGCGGATGACCGCCGCCGTCGGATAACGGATCATAGCGCAAGGAGGCAAGCATGGCACTGGTAAATCCACACGGCAAAGAGAAGAAACTCAAACCGCTTCTCCTGAGCGGGGGAGAGCTCAAGGAGGAGCGCGAGCGGGCGAAGTCCCTGACCCAGGTGAGGATATCCTCCCGGGAGGCGGGCGACCTCATCATGCTGGGCATCGGGGGGTTCACCCCCCTCACGGGCTTCATGGGCCACGACGACTGGAAGGGCGTCTGCGACCGGTACACGATGGCCGACGGCACCTTCTGGCCCATCCCCATCACGGTTTCCACCACGCAGGGGCAGGCCGACAGCATCAAGGACGGCGAGGAGGTGGCCCTTGTCTCCGAGGAGACCGGAGAGGTCATGGCCACCATGAAGGTGACCGAGAAGTACAAGATAGACAAGGAGCACGAGTGCACGCAGGTCTACAAGACCGCCGACATGGAGCACCCCGGGGTGGCCATGGTCATGAAGCAGGCCGACATCAACCTGGCCGGCCCGGTGAAGGTCCTGAGCGAGGCGAGCTTCCCCCAGGACTACCCCATCATCTATCTGCGGCCCGTCGAGAGCCGGAAGATATTCGAGGAGAAGGGCTGGTCCACGGTGGCCGCCTTCCAGACGCGCAACCCCATGCACCGCTCCCACGAGTACCTCACCAAGATAGCCATCGAGACCTGCGACGGCGTGTTCGTCCACATGCTGCTGGGCAAACTGAAGCCCGGCGACGTCCCGGCGGACACCAGGCAGCGGGCCATCGACGTGCTCATCGACAAGTACTACGTCAAGGACACCATCACCGTGGGCGGCTACCCGCTTGACATGCGGTACGCCGGCCCGAGGGAGGCGCTCCTGCACGCCGTGTTCAGGCAGAACTACGGCTGCAGCCACCTCATCGTGGGCCGCGACCACGCGGGCGTGGGCGATTACTACGGCCCGTTTGACGCCCACAAGATATTCGACGAGATACCGGAGGACGCCCTGGAGACCAAGCCGCTGAAGATAGACTGGACCTTCTACTGCAAGAAGTGCGACGGCATGGCCTCCATGAAGACCTGCCCCCACGGCAAGGAGGACAGGCTCATCCTCTCGGGCACCAAGCTGAGGAAGATGCTCTCCGAGGGAGAGGACGTCCCCGACCACTTCTCCCGTCCCGAGGTCCTCGAAATCCTCCGCGAGTACTACGCCGGTCTGACCGAGAAGGTGGAGATCAAGACCCACAAGTACTCCGAGGGCGTTTAGGGATTCAGATACAGGATATGCGGCTATCCGTAAGAACCTTTAACCCAAAAAATACTTCAGAAGGAGGAAAGGGAGATGCCGAGCTTTGTCATAACCGAAAAGTGTGACGGCTGCAAGGCACAGGACAAGACGGCCTGCCAGTACATTTGTCCGAACGACCTGATGACGCTCAACCGGGACCTGATGAAGGCGTTCAATCAGGAGCCTGAACAGTGCTGGGAGTGCTACAACTGCGTGAAGATCTGCCCCCAGCAGGCCATCGAGGTCAGGGGCTACGCCGATTTCGTTCCCCTGGGCGGCAACGTCATCCCCATGAGGGGCTCCGACGCCGTCATGTGGACCGTCAAGTTCCGCAACGGGAAGCTCAAGAGGTTCAAGTTCCCCATCCGGACCACCCCGGAGGGTTCCGTGGACCCCTATGCGGGCAAGCCCGAAGCCAACATCGAGAATGTCGACAAGCCCGGGTTCTTCACCCATCAGGGTGAAGGCAAGAAGATGCCGACCATATAAAGGGACGGAGGAAAGGAGGACCATACACATGGAAAAAGAAGCCTGCACATTCTCGTACTGCGAGAAGCCGCAGATCATCGAGGTCGACACCGACATCCTCATCGTCGGCGGCGGCATGAGCGCCTGCGGGGCGGCCTTCGAGGCGACCCGCTGGACCCAGGCGGCCAGCAAGGCCGGCAAGGGCGACATCAAGATAACCCTGGTGGACAAGGCCGCCATGGACCGCTCCGGAGCGGTGGCCCAGGGGCTCTCCGCCATCAACACCTACATGGGCGAGAACGACCCCGCCGACTACGTCCGGTACGTCCGGGGCGACCTGATGGGCATCATCAGGGAGGACCTGGTCTACGACCTGGGCCGGCACGTTGACGACACGGTCGAGAACTACGAGGAATGGGGCCTGCCCATCTGGAAGAAGGACGACCAGGGCCACAGCATGGACGGTGCCCAGGGCGGCCCGAAGCTCAAGGACGGCGGCAAGCCGGTCAGGAGCGGCAAGTGGCAGATAATGATCAACGGCGAGTCCTACAAGGTCATCGTGGCCGAGGCCGCCAAGAAGGCCCTCGGGATGGACAACATCTACGAGAGGGTCTTTATCGTGAGGTACCTCCTGGATGAGAAGGAGGACAACCGCATCGCCGGCGCGGTGGGCTTCAGCGTCCGCGAGAACAAGGTTTACATCTTCCGGACCAATGCCCTTCTGTCGGGCTGCGGCGGCGCGGTCAACGTGTTCCGGCCGAGGTCCGTGGCCGAGGGCCAGGGCCGGGCGTGGTACCCGGTGTGGAACTCCGGCAGCGGCTATGCCACCGGCATACAGGTCGGCGCCGAGCTGACCATGATGGAGAACAGGTTCGTCCCCGCCCGGTTCAAGGACGGCTACGGGCCGGTGGGCGCCTGGTTCCTCTTCTTCAAGGCGAAGGCCACCAACGCTTACGGCGAGGACTACTGCGCCACCAACCTCGAGGAGACCAAGAAGCTCTACAGCCCCTACGCCGAGAAGCTGGGCACCGCCATCCGCAACCACATGATGATGATGGACATGAGGGCCGGCAAGGGCCCCATCCTCATGCGGACCGACGAGGCCATGGCCGAGCTGTCCAAGACCATGGACGCCAAGCAGATGAAGCACCTGGAGGCCGAGGCATGGGAGGACTTCCTCGACATGTGCATCGGCCAGGCGGGCGTGTGGGCCGGCCAGGACATCGAGCCGGACCAGAAGCCTTCGGAGATCATGCCCACCGAGCCCTACCTCCTCGGCTCCCACGCCGGCTGCGCGGGCTTCTGGGTGAGCGGCCCCGATGACCTGAACTCCCCCGACCACTACAAGTGGGGCTACAACAGGATGTCCACCGTCGACGGCCTGTTCATGATGGGCGACATCTGCGGGGCCAGCGGCCACAAGTTCTCCAGCGGCTCCCATGCCGAAGGCCGCATCGCCGCAAAGAGCGCTGTCAAGTACGTCATGGACCACAAGGACTTCAAGCCGACCCTGGCCCAGAGCGCCGACGAGCTGGCCGGGGAGCTCTACCTGCCGTTCGAGGTCTACGAGAAGTACAAGGCCTACTCGACGGCTCCGGACGTCAACCCCAACTACATCAAGCCCAAGATGCTCCAGGCCAGGCTCCAGAAGATCGGCGACGAGTACTTCGGCGGCATTTCCACGTGGTACATGACCTCCAAGACCATGCTGGAGGAGGGCCTGAGGCAGCTGGTGATGCTCAAGGAAGACGCGGCCAAGAGCGGTGCCAAGGACCTGCACGAGCTCATGCGGGCCTGGGAGAACTACCACCGGATCTGGTCCATCGAGGCCCACGCCAAGCACATCCTCTTCAGGGAGGAGTCCCGGTACCCCGGCTACTACTACAGGGGCGACCACTTGGCCATCGACGACCAGAACTGGAAGTGCTTCGTCAACTCCAAGTACGACCCCAAGACCGGCGAGTGGAACGCCTTCAAGAAAGACTACGTCCAGATGGTTTCGGACTAGCCGGCGCCTGAGGTGCGGAGGCCCCGTCCTTCCCCCCGCGAGGGGGAAGGACGGGGTGCCGCCCATCTTCATTTTCCCGTGAGGTTGGGTTCAGCCGGGTGCCGAGCGCGCGGCGTTCCGGAGCCCGCTTCAACCCAATCACCGTGGAGGTTTCAATGGCCGAGCAAAGTGTGCTTGTCATAGGAGGAGGCATTAGTGGACTGACGGCCGCGCTAGAGTCAGCCGAGGCCGGGTACGACGTCCACCTGGTGGAGAGAAACCCCTACCTCGGGGGCCGGGTGGCGCAGCTCTATAAATACTTCCCGAAGCTCTGCCCGCCGGTCTGCGGGCTGGAGCTGAACTTCCGGCGCCTCAAGGAAAACCCGCGGATAAACGTCTACACCATGGCCGAGGTCTCTGGCATCTCCGGCACCGAGGGAGACTTCGACGTCACGGTCACCCTGAAGCCCCGCTACGTCAACGAGCGCTGCGTGGGGTGCGACGCCTGTGCCGAGGCCTGCCCGGTGCACAAGCCCAACGACTTCAACTTCGGCCTGGACAAGAGCAAGGCGGCCTATCTGCCCTTCGCCCAGGCGTTTCCTTTCCGGTATGTCATCGACAAGGAGCACTGCACGGGCGATTGCGCGCAGGCGTGCAAGGATGCCTGCAAGTACGACGCCGTGGACCTGGACATGAAGCCCGAGAGCATGAACCTCAAGGTGGGCTCCGTCGTGGTGGCCACGGGGTGGAACCCATACGAGGCCGAGCGGATGGACAACCTTCAGTACGGGAAGGTCAACAACCTTATCACCAACATGCAGATGGAGCGCCTGGCGGCAGCCAACGGGCCCACCGGGGGCAAGATCCTGAGGCCCTCGGACGGCAAGGAGCCCAAGCGCGTGGCCTTCGTCCAGTGCGCGGGCTCCCGCGACGAGAACCACCTGAGCTTCTGCTCCTACATCTGCTGCATGGCCTCCCTCAAGCAGATCACCTACCTGAGGGACCAGTACGAGGAGTTTGCCGCGGAGGTCTTCTACATCGACATCCGCACCCCCGGGCGGTACGAGCAGTTCTACTGGAACATCAAGGAGGACCCCCGCGTGGCCTTCACCAAGGGGAAGGTGGCCAAGATAAAGCAGGCCGCCGGAGACGCCGTGGAGGTCACCGTGGAGGACGCCCTCACCGGGAAGAAGTCCGCCAAGACCTTTGACCTGGTGGTGCTGGCCACGGGCATGCAGCCCTCCGGGGCCCGCGCGACGGTGCCGGGCGTGACGTACGTCGAGGAGGGCTTCGCCGCCCTGGATGCCCAGAGGCCGGGGGTCGTCCCGGTGGGCACCGCCCGCACCCCCCTGGACGTGCAGCGCTCGGTGCAGGACGCCACCGGGGCAGCCGTCAAGAGCATTCACACTCTGGTGAGGAGGTAAAGGATGGAGAAAAACATCGGAGTCTATATATGCAAGGGCTGCGGCATCGGCGATGTCGTGGATGCCGAGAAGCTCGCCTCCGAGGCGGCCAGCAACACGCGGACGGCGGCCGAGAAGTTCAAGGTCGCCGACGTCATGTGCTCTCCGGAGGGGATAAAGCTCGTCCAGGACGACATGGCGCAGAACGGCGTGAACACCATGGTCGTCGCGGCCTGCTCGCCGCGCGTGAAGTTCAAGGAGTTCGATTTCCCCAACAGCATCGTCGAGCGGGTCAACATCAGGGAGCTGTGCGCCTGGAGCCAGCCCCCCGCCACCGAGGAGACCCCCGAGCACTACCACCCCCAGGGCATCGCCACGGACTACGTGACCATGGGCATCGTCAAGGCCAACAAGGGCGACCTGCCGGAGCCCAACGTGCTCGAGGACCTCTCCAAGACCGTCATGGTGGTGGGCGGGGGCATCACCGGGCTCAGCGCGGCCCTGGACGTGGCAGGGGCCGGCTACGAGGTGATGCTCGTGGAAAAGGAGGAGAAGCTCGGCGGCTGGGCGGGCCGGCTGCACAAGGCCGTCCCGCGGAGCCTGCCCTTCGACGCCCTCACGGAAAGCCCCGTCTGGGAGAAGATAAAGCAGGTGGAGGCCAACGAGCGGATAAAGGTTTTCACGTCGGCCACCATCGAGAAGACCGAGGGGCAGCCGGGCCTCTTCGACGTCACGCTCAGGAGAAACGGGGGCACCGAGACGGTGAAGGCGGGCGCCTTCATCGTGGCCACCGGCTGGAAGCCCTACGACGCCTCCAGGCTCGGCCACCTGGGCTACGGGCTCCCCAACGTGGTGACGAGCATCGAGTTCGAGGACATGGCCAAAAACGGCAAGATAGCCCGGCCCTCCGACGGGCGGGCGCCGGAGCGCGTTGCCTTCATCCAGTGCGCAGGAAGCCGCGACCCCGAGCACCTGCCGTACTGCTCGGCCTTCTGCTGCAGCACCTCGCTCAAGCAGGCCGCCTACGTGCGCGAGGCGCTGCCGGAGGCCTCGGCCCTCATCTTTTACAAGGACATCAGGACCCCCGGGCAGACGGAGCTGTTCTACAAGAACATGCAGAACGACCCGGGCGTCATGCTCACCAAGGCGGAGGTCTCCGGCGTCGCGGAGGCCCCGGGGGGGAAGCTCTTGGTCAACGCCGACCAGACCCTCCTTGGAGAGAAGATACAGGTGGAGGCCGACATGGTGGTCCTGGCCGTGGGCGTGGTGCCCTCCACGCGGGGGCCCCAGGAGTACCTGGACGGCCTGACGCAGGCCGCGGGCAAGGGCGACGAGGCCAAGAACAAGTACATCCAGGAGACCGCCAAGCCGGAGTTCATCCTGAACCTCCAGTACCGGCAGGGACCGGAGATTCCCTCCCTGGAGGGCGCCTACGGCTTTGCCGACAGCAACTTCATCTGCTTTCAGTACGAGACCCGGCGCACCGGCATCTATGCGGCCGGGTGCGTGCGGCAGCCCATGATCATGGCCGACGCCATGGCGGACGCCTCGGGGGCCGCGCTGAAGTCCATCCAGGCCCTGGAGCACGTCTCCACGGGAATCGCCGTGCACCCCAGGAGCTGGGACGCCACCTTCCCCGACCCCCTCATGCAGCGGTGCACCTCCTGCAAGCGCTGCACCGATGAGTGCCCCTTCGGCGCCATCGACGAGGACGAGAAGGGAACGCCGTACTTCAAGATAAACCGCTGCCGGCGGTGCGCCACCTGCATGGGGGCCTGCCCCGAGAGGATCATCTCCTTCAAGGACTACCACGTGGACATGGTGGGCTCCATGCTGAAGTCCATAGAGGTCCCGGAGGACGGCATGCGCATCATCTGCCTGGCCTGCGAGAACGACGCCTATCCGGCGCTGGACACCTCCAGCTTCCGGAGGAATACCTTCCACCCGGCGGTGCGTTTTATTCCGGTGCGGTGCCTGGGCTCTACGAACCTGGTCTGGGTGGCCGACGCCTTCAGCCGCGGGGTGGACGGCCTTCTGCTTCTGGGCTGCAAGTTCGGCGAGAACTACCAGTGCCACTTCGTCAAGGGAAGCGAGCTGGCCGACTACCGGTTCAGCAAGGTGCAGGAGACGCTGGACAGGCTTCAGCTGGAGGCCGAGCGGTGCCAGATGCTGCAGGTGGCCATCGACGACTACGACCGGCTGCCGGGGATGGTAAACGGCTTCGTCAGCAAGATCGAGGACGAGTTCGGCCCCAACCCCTTCAAGGGCTTCTGAGGCGGGGGGCGTCGAGGAGTACACGATTGAGGAGGGTACATAGATGAGCGAGAAGGTAATCAAACCCGACCTGAGGTTTGTCAAGTCGGTGGTGAACTCGGGAGGAGACTCACTGAAGAAGTGTTACCAGTGCGCCACCTGCTCCGTGGTCTGCAACGTCACGCCGGAGGAGAATCCCTTCCCCCGCAAGGAGATGATCCAGGCCCAGTGGGGGTTGAAGGAGGACCTCTTCCGGAACCCCGACATCTGGCTCTGCCACCACTGCAGCGACTGCACGGCCTACTGCCCCCGCGGGGCGAAGCCCGGCGAGGTCCTGGGGGCCATCAGGAAGATGAGCCTGGAGCACTACTCCCGGCCCGGCTTCCTGGCCCGGATGGTCAACGACCCCAAGTATCTGGTCCTTCTGCTGGCCCTGCCGGTGGTGATATTCCTGCTGATTGCCAGCGGGTTCAGCAGCCTGAACTTCTCGGAGATCCCGCGGGGCGAGTACGGGGGGATAGTGTTTTCGAACTTCATCCCCGTGCCGGCCATCGATATCACCTTCGGCCTGGCCGCGCTGTTCGCCCTGGTGGTCTTCGTCGGCGGGGTGCTCCGTTACTGGAAGGACATGACCCGGGGGGAGAAGCTCGCCGGCGGCCTGGTGGGCTCCGTGATAACCACGATAGGGGAGATATTGGGGCACGGCAGGTTCAGGAAGTGCGACCTCACGCGGCCCCGCTCGACCTCGCACATGCTGGTGCTCTTCAGCTTCATCGGCCTGGCCGTCACCACGACGTGGGCTCTCATCTACCTCTACGGGCTCGGCTGGGACAGCCCCTATCCGATGACGGACCCGCTGAAGGTCCTGGCCAACCTCAGCGCCATCGCCCTTCTGGTGGGCGTCGGCCTGGTCATCGCAAACAGGGTCAACAAGGCGGAGAAAGCGGGCATGGGGAGCTACTACGATTGGCTGTTCATCGGCGTGGTGGCCACCATCGTGGTGACCGGCGCCCTGTCGGAGCTGACCCGGCTGGGCAACATCGCCGGGCTGGCCTATCCCATCTATCTCACACACCTGGTGGCCGTCTTCTTCCTTTTCGCCTACGCGCCCTTCTCCAAGATGGCCCACATGGTCTACCGCACCACGGCGATGGTGTACGCCAGGACGGCGGGAAGGAAGTAGGCGCGTGAAGCTCAAAGACCTCATAAAGAGCAAGGGGTTCGAGGTCATCGCCGTGGACAGCGAAACGTCGGTGGCCGACGCCATCAGGAAGATGGTGGATCGCAACATCGGTGCTCTCCTCATCATGGAGGACGGCCGCACGGTGGGAATGTTCACGGAGCGTGACGTCCTGACGTGCTGGGTGCGGAGGGGGGACTTTCTGGGCACGCGCATCGGGGACGTCATGACCACGGAGCTGGTGGTGGCCGAGGTGGAGGACGACCTCAACTACGCCATGTCCATCATGATTCAGAGGGGGGTGCGGCACCTGCCCGTCCTGGACAGGGGGCGTCTGGTGAGCGTCCTTTCCATCAGGGACGTGGTCAAGGCCCAGGTGAGCAACCTGCAGGCCGAGGTTCATTACTTGAAGGACTTCATAAGCGACATCGGGTAGCACACACTTATACACGGGTGAACCAGAAGCTGGAAACCTTTATGAGGAGGAGGACTGAATGAGTTCCATCATCGTGTTTGCCCTCATTTGCGGCGCATTGGGCGTCATCTACGCCCTCTGGACCGCGGCGTGGGTGTCGAAACAGGATGCCGGCAGCGAGCGGATGCGGGAGATATCCGGCGCCGTGGCCGAGGGGGCGCGGGCGTTTCTGGCCCGCGAGTACAAGACGGTGGCCTTTGCCGGCATCGTCATTTTCATTCTTATAATCGTCTTCAAGCTCGGGGTATGGACGGCCGTGGGCTTCATCGTGGGCTCGCTGGGCTCCGCCCTGACGGGCTACATCGGCATGATGGTCACCGTGCGGGCCAACGTGCGCACGGCACAGGCCGCCCACAAGGGCATCCAGGAGGCCCTGTCCGTCGCCTTCAAGGGCGGGTCGGTCACGGGCATCATGGTGGTGGGCCTGGGCATCATCGGCATCTCCGGGTACTACTCCATCGTCAAGGGCGTGGCCGGCGCTGAGGCCTTCCATGCCCTGGTGGGCCTGGGCTTCGGCTGCTCCCTGATGAGCGTCTTCGCCCGTATCGCCGGCGGCATCTACACCAAGGCGGCCGACGTGGGCGCGGACCTGGTGGGCAAGGTGGAGGCCGGCATACCCGAGGACGACCCCAGAAACCCCGCCGTCATCGCCGACAACGTGGGGGACAACGTGGGGGACTGCGCCGGGATGGCCGCGGACCTCTACGAGACCTACACGGTCACCCTGGTGGCCGCCATGCTCCTGGCCAGGACGGTCTTCGGAGCGGGCAGCCCGTGGGTGGAGTTTCCCCTGGTTCTGGGCGGGGTCTCCATCATCGCCTCCATCGTCGGCACGTTCTTCGTACGGCTGGGCAAGAGCCAGTACATCATGGGCGCCCTGTACAAGGGCCTGGCCGTCGCCGGCGGCCTGTCGGCCATAGCCTTCTACTTCGTCGGCGGCTGGTTCCTGGGCAGGCCCGGCGTGGAGCAGGTCTTCACCCAGGGCGCGGTGTTCACCACGGCGGTCATCGGCCTGATTCTCACGGGCCTCATCGTCATGATAACGGAGTACTTCACCTCCACCAAGTACGGCCCGGTCAAGCATATCGCCGCGGCCAGCCAGACCGGCCACGGCACCAACGTCATCGCGGGCCTGGCGGTGAGCATGAAGGCCACGGGCCTTCCGGTGCTCGCCATCGTGGGGGCCATCCTCTGGGCCTACTCCACGGGGGGAGGCTTCTCGGGCGACCCGGGGGTGGGGCTCTTCGCCATCGCCCTTTCGGCGGTCTCGATGCTCTCCATGACGGGCATCGTGGTGGCCATCGACTCCTACGGCCCCATCACCGATAACGCCGGCGGCATCGCCGAGATGGCCGAGCTGCCCGACGAGATACGTGACATCACCGACCCGCTGGACGCCGTGGGCAACACCACCAAGGCCGTCACCAAGGGCTACGCCATCGGCTCGGCCGCCCTGGCCGCCCTGGTGCTGTTTGCCGAGTACTCCCGGAGCTTCGGGGGCGAGGAGCTTGTCTTCCGCCTCTCGGACCCCAAGGTGCTCTCGGGCCTGTTCATCGGCGGGCTCCTGCCCTATTATTTCGGCTCCCTTCTCATGGAGGCCGTGGGGAAGGCCGCCGGTGGCGTCGTGGAGGAGGTGCGGCGCCAGTTCCGTGAGATCAAGGGCATCATGGAGGGCACCGGCCGTCCCGAGTACGGCAAGTGCGTGGATATCGTCACCAAGAGCGCCATCAGCCAGATGATCGTTCCCGCCCTGCTGCCGGTCGTGGTGCCTGTCCTGGTGGGCATGCTCATCGGGCGGGAGGCCCTGGGCGGCGTGCTTATCGGCAGCATCGTCACGGGGCTGTTCCAGGCCATCGCCATGACCTCGGGCGGCGGCGCCTGGGACAACGCCAAGAAGTACATCGAGGACGGCGTCTTCGGCGGCAAGGGCTCCGACGCCCACAAGGCGGCCGTCACCGGCGACACCGTGGGCGACCCGTACAAGGACACCGCGGGGCCGGCCATCAACCCCATGATCAAGGTGATAAACATCGTCGCCCTGCTCATCGTGCCGCTCCTCTGAGGGCGGGCATCTCACACGCCAGAAAGCGGCCTTCCCGGGAGGAGGCCGCTTTCTTTTTTTCTGTCAAATTTTCTGTCAAAAGAGCCCGCTTCAGTGTTATAGTAGGGAGGTTCGCAATCACGTACGGGGGAACGTGAAATTCGTCTTCGCGCATGTTTCTTTGCTGTTTGTCCTTCTCGCCCTGGTGGCCTGCCGGGAACAGGACGCCCTCAGGGAGATGGCCCGCGTGGACCGCGTGCTCATTCCCGCCCTGGCCCTCACCTCCGAGGGGCAGCTCACCGAACGGACCGTGATGGCCGTCAAGACCCTCAAGGTTGATTGGCCACTGTTTGAGCACGAGGCCCGGGGAGGCCCCTGGGAGGAGGCCCTGATGAGCGCCAGGGACATGGTTTTCCAGGCCGACGCCCGCATCGACAGGCACGAGCCCCTGCTGGCCCACCAGGCCCTGGAGGCGGTGCGCGGGACGCTCTATGAGGGGAGGCGGCGGGCGGGCGTCCAGTATTTCCCCGACCGTCTGGTGGCCTTCCACAAGGTGCTCCAGTCCATGATGGGCGTGGTGCGGGGGAAGGCCCCCGCGGACCTTACCGAGGGCGACGTCCGGAGGCTCGCCGAGCTTCTTGGGGAGGCGGAGGCGCACTGGCAGCAGGCGGAGGGAGCGGAGTTCACCCCCGAGGTTTACGGTTTTTCGGAGGAGAAGGCCGGGCTTCTGGCCGAGAGGATGCAGCGGGTGCGGCGGGCCCTCGCCTCATGCGGCACGGCCCTCCGGGCGGGGGACCCCGATTCCATCCTTACCTACGTGCTCAGACTGAGGGCTCCTTTCGAGGAGGTCTATTTTCTTTTCGGCGATTTCGAGGGTCTGGCGCTGTGAAGCTTGATGCGTATGCACCTTCTTGATGTAAAATAACCGGGGGAAGGCATGGGATGTGAAATCTGGGCCATAGGCGGCGGCAAGGGCGGCACCGGAAAGAGCTTCATGACGAGCACCATGGGCTCCGTGCTGGCCGGGCAGGGAAAGCGCGTCATCCTGGTGGACGCGGACCTCGGGGGGGCCAACCTGCATTCGTTCCTGGGCCTGAAGCGGCCCCGTCTCAGCCTCACCGATTTCTTCGAGGCGAAGGTGCCCCTTTCTGACCTGGTGGTGGACTGCGGCCTGGGCTCGATGGGGCTCATCACCGGCGACCTGCACTCCGTGGACTCCAACAGCGTCACCTTTTCGCAGAAGCAGCGCTTCTTCCGCCACATCCACGCGCTGGATGCGGATTACGTGCTCATAGACCTGGGCAGCGGCACCCACCTGAACACCCTGGACACCTTTCTCCTGGCGCACCGGATGGTCGTGGTGGTGGTCCCGGAGGTGACCTCCATCGAGAACATGTACCAGTTCGTCAAGAGCGTCTATTTCCGGAAGATGAAGTCCGTCTTCAAGGAGTACGGGCTCAGGGAGCAGATGCGGGAGATATGGGCGAGCCGCAGCGAGCACAACATAAGCACCCTGGGGCAGCTCATGGAGCACGTGCGGACGCTGGCTCCGCAGTTGCCCCTGGGTTTTTGCGACGAGATAGAGAACTTCTCCATAAACGTCGTCCTCAACCAAGTGCGTACGCACCGGGAGAGGGACGTGGGGCCCTCGGTGCGCAGCGTCCTGAAGAAGTACCTGGGGCTCGCCTGCCAGTTCGTGGGCTACGTGGAGCACGAGGACGGCGTGTGGCGCTCCGTCAACAACGGGGTGCCCTTCATGCGGGCCTATCCCCGCTCGAACTGCGCCAAGCAGATCGAGCATCTCGCCGGCAACCTGCTTCGGGAGCGTCACGTCGAACTCGCAAAGGTCTAGACGTGGAAGACTCCGAGAGGGAAAGGTTTTACGACGTCCTGGAGCTTGCCCCCAACGCCTCCCAGGCCGACATACGGGAGGCGTACCTTCATCTGAAGTCCCTGTACACGGACGGCACCTACATCACTGCCCCCCTGGCCGACGAGGTGCCGGAGGAGCACCGGCGGAAGGTTCTGGAGGAGATAGAGACGGCCTATGCGGCCCTCTCGGGGGCGCCCCGCGTGAGGGCCGCCGGGAGGGAAGCGCCTCCGGCTGAAATGGACGGGAAGGTGCAGGAGCTGGTCGCCTCGGTGGAGCGCTTCGACGGCGAGGCCTTGAGGCGCGTGCGCGAGGCCCTGGGCATGCACCTGGGCACCATAGAGTCCCTGACCAAGGTCCGCCTGTTCCATCTGAAGAACATCGAGCGCAACCGGTACGAAACCCTTCCCGAGGCGGTCTACCTGAGGGGGTACGTCAAGTCCCTGGCCCGGTGCCTGGCCCTGGACCCCGAGCGCGTGGCAAGCGACTACATGCGGGGCTACGAGGAGTGGAAGGGCGGCGAGGGCTGCACGGGCGGCGGGGACTGAGGCGCACCGGGATATCCCCTCCTTACTCCCCTGCGTGGTATTATTACTCCGTGCATGAAAAGGCTGACACGACGACGCTGGCCCCCGGCCTTGAGATAGCATCGCTTCGGGCTTCGATGATGTCTGAGAGGAACTGGTTGGCATTCCCGGATGGATAAGCTCAGGGTCGAGGGCGGCAGGCCCCTCAGGGGCGAGGTCGAGATAAGCGGGGCGAAGAACGCCGCCCTGCCCCTCATGGCCGCCTCCCTTCTGGCCCCCGGGGTGAACCGCCTCGGGCGGGTGCCGGCGCTCATGGACGTCAGGACCACGGGGGCGCTTCTGCGGAAGCTCGGGGCCCGCGTGGAGCAGAGGGGGGCGGAGATGCTCCTTGACACCGGGAGCGTCAGCGCTTTCGAGGCGCCCTATGACCTGGTCAAGACCATGCGCGCCTCGGTCCTCGTGCTGGGGCCCCTCCTGGCCAGATACGGCAGGGCCAGGGTCTCCCTGCCCGGGGGATGCGCCATAGGGGCTCGGCCCATCAACCTGCACATCATGGGGCTTCGGATGATGGGGGCCAGGGTTGCGCTGGAGGCCGGGTACGTGGTGGCTTCGGCCAAGCGGCTCCGGGGCGCCCGCATCTACCTTGACGTTCCCACGGTGACGGGCACGGAGAACCTGCTCATGGCCGCGGCCCTGGCGAAGGGGACCACCATCATCGAGAACGCCGCCCGGGAGCCCGAGGTGGCCAACCTGGGCCGGACCCTGGCGGCCATGGGCGCCCGGGTAAAAGGCGCGGGGGAGAGCGTCATCGAGGTCGAGGGGGTGGACGAGGTCCGGCCCTTCGATGACGAGGTCATCGCCGACCGCATCGAGTGTGGCACCTTCATGACGGCGGCCGCCATAACGGGCGGAGACGTCCTCTTGAAGGGCGTGGAGCCCTCCCACCTGGACGCCGTCGTCCTGAAGCTCAGGGAAACCGGGGTGGAGATAGCCGAGGTGGACGGGGGGCTTCGGGTCTCCTGTCCCTCTCGTCTTCGCTCGCGGGACCTGAGGACGATGCCCTATCCGGGCTTCCCCACCGACATGCAGGCCCAGTTCATGGCCCTCATGGCCGTGGCCCAGGGCACCAGCGTCATCCACGAGAGGATTTTCGAGAACCGCTTCATGCACGTGGCGGAGCTCAGGCGCCTCGGGGCGGACATAATCGAGGAGGCCGGCGCGGCCACCGTCCGGGGGGTAAGGGCCCTGAGGGGGGCGGACGTCATGGCCACCGACCTCAGGGCCAGTGCGTCCCTGGTGGTGGCGGCCCTTGCCGCCGAGGGCGCCACCACCATCCACCGCATCTACCATCTGGACAGGGGGTACGAGCGCATCGAGGAGAAGCTCCGGAGGCTGGGGGCCTCGGTCGAGAGGCTCAAGGAGTAGGCACGTACCGCTTTCCCGCCGCCGGGACGGGGCATTATAATAAAAACATGCCCCGGACGGCGCCAAAAGAACAGACTCGCCTCGACCCCCGCCGGAAGCTCCCCACCGTGCCCCGGAAGCCCGGGGTCTACATCATGAAGGGGCCGCGGGAGAAGGTCCTCTACGTGGGGAAGGCCAAGGACCTCAGGGCGCGCCTGAAGTCCTATTTCCAGAAGTCCGCCGACCTGGACAATCGCAAGAGAGCCATGATGGGCCAGGTGCAGGACATCTCCTGGCTTGTCACCGACGGGGAGCTGGAGGCCCTGGCCCTGGAGGCCAACCTCATCAAGCAGATGAGGCCCCGCTTCAACGTCATCCTTCGGGACGACAAGAACTATCCCTACATCAAAATCACCGTTAACGAGGAATGGCCCCGCCTGGAGGTCGTCCGCAGGGTAAGCCGCGACGGAGCCCTGTACTTCGGCCCCTACGTGCCCGCCGGGGGCATGTGGGAGGCCCTGGGCGTCATCAGGCGGAACTTCGGCGTCCGTCCCTGCCGCTACAGGCTGGAGAAGCCCATGCGCCCCTGCATCCAGCACCAGATGGGCAAGTGCCCGGCCCCCTGCGCGGGGAAGATTTCTCACGAGGACTACCGGAAGCTGGTGGACGAGGTGATACTCTTCCTCAAGGGGAGAAACCGGGAGCTTCTGGAGGCCCTGGAGGCACGGATGCGGCAGCTCTCCGGGGAGCTTCGCTTCGAGGAGGCCGCCCGTTTGAGGGACCGGGTGCACGCCTTGAGGCGGGCATGGGAGACCCAGAAGGTCATATCACCGGAGCTGGGGGACCTGGACGTGGTGGGGTATGTCCGCGAGGGGGACGGCGCCCAGGTGCAGGTCTTCTTCGTGCGAAACGGCATCATGGTGGGGGCCAAGGACTTTCTGCTCAAGGACGTGGCCGGCATGGCCGGCGGGGAGCTTCTGCACAACTTTCTTCTGAACTTCTACGCGGCCAAGGAGGTCCTGCCGCCCGCAGAGCTTGTCCTGGCCGAGCTGCCCGAGGACACGGAGGCCCTGTCGGCCTGGCTCAAGGAGCGGCGGGGAGGGAAGGTCGCCCTGAGCGTCCCCAGGCGGGGCAAGAAGCGGGCCCTCCTGCGCCTGGCGGAGAAGAACGCCCGGCACGCGGCGCGGAGCAGGAGGGGGCCGGAGAGCACCCTTCAGGAGCTTGCCCGCCGCCTGGGGCTCTCCGCCCCGCCGCGCTCCATCGGGGCCTTCGACGTCTCCAACCTCTCGGGCACCGAGGCCGTGGGGGCCTTCGTCTACTGGGAGGACGGCTCCTTTTGGAAAGACCGGTACAGGCATCTCAGGATTCACGGGGTCCAGGGGGTGGACGACTACGCCATGATTGAGGAGACGGTAAGGCGGGTGCTGGACGACATGGAGCCCCCGCCCGACCTGGTGGTGATAGACGGCGGGCGTGCGCACCTGGAGGCGGCCTCCCGGGCGGCCGAGGTCCTTCCGGCCCTCCCCGTGCTGGTTGCGGTGGCCAAGAAGCCCGACAGGGCCTTCCCCTCGTCCCCCGGCCCGCCCCTGGACCTGGAGGACAGGAGCCCCTCGTCCCTCCTGCTCGTGAAAATCCGGGACGAGGTCCACCGCTTCGCCATAAGCTTCCATAAGAAGCTCCGGGGCAGGCGCGCCCTGGCCTCTCCGCTGGAGACGGTCCCCGGCATTGGCAAGAAGCGGAGGCTCGAGCTCCTCAAGCATTTCGGAAACATGGAGGCAATGCGGAAGGCCTCCCTGGAGGAGCTGGCCCGGGTGCCCGGCATGAACCGCAGGGCCGCCGCGGCCCTGAAAAAGGCCCTGGCGGGAGAGGAGGAGGGGGAATAGGCGCCCCCCGTCTTCCTAAGAGGGGGCCTAGAACCTGTCTCAAAATTGATTTCGAAGCGAAAGGGAGAATAAATGGCGGCAGACAAGGAGGGAAGGGGAAA
>JARRLN010000037.1 GCA_037386965.1 Nitrospirota bacterium | reverse complement strand
GGCAGGGTGGTCCTTGTGGACATGGACGAAAAGAGCGCGGAGCTTCTGGGGCCCCGGCCCTGGCCGCGCACGGTCATGGCCGACATGCTGGAGCGCCTCTCCGAGGAGGGCGCACGCGCCGTCGTCCTGGACGTCCTGTATGGGGAGAAGCACGACGAGCCGGGCCTCCTCGAGGTGAGAAACGCCCGGCGGGCCATCCGGGAGAAGCCCGGCCTCCTGAACAACGCCGACATCCGCGAGATATACGCCTATCTCGGGGCAGCCGAGGAGCGCTTGGACGGGGACGGACGGCTTCTTCGCGAAACGGCCAGAGGGAAGGTCGTCTACCCCATCGCCCTGCTTCCCGGGAAGACGGAGAAGACGGGGCCCCTGCCGGAGTTTCTCCTTGAGAATTCCCGCACCTTTCCGGAGCCGGAACGCGACATCAGGGCGGACCTCGCCAATCTGCGGAACCCTCTCCGCGAGGGAGCTCCGGAGGAGGTCCGGGGCGTCATCGAGCGTCCCTTTGCCGCCCTGGCCGAGCGGGCGGCGGCCCTGGGCCTGAGGGTGGACGAGGCCGGAGGGCGGTGGGTGCCTCTCCTGGTGCGACACCGGGGGCGGTACCTCCCTTCGCTGGCACTACAGGCCGCTCTGGGGTTTGCGGGCGGTACCTTCGGCGACGTGCAGGTGCAAGAGCGCGACGGCGTGGTGAAGGCTCTTCGCTTCGGCCACTACAGGGTGCCCACCGACGGAGGATACCGCATGGCCCTCGAGCCCGCCCGCGGGCTGCCCCGGTACTCCTTCTCCGACGTTCTGGAAGGCTCGCCGCAGGCGGGCTCGCTCAGGGACAAGCTGGTGTTTGTAGGAAGATCGGGGGACACGTCCCTGGAAGCCGCCGCCCAGGCCGCCGAGAACATCGTCAGGGCCGAGCACATCGTCCGGCCTCCGTGGGCCTTTGGCGTGGAGTGCGGCGTGCTTTTGTACTTCGGGGTCTTCGTCTCCTTCGTCTTCCCCCGCGTCAGGCCCCGGGTGGGGGCGGCCATCGTGCTCCTGTCGCTTCTGCCCTGGCTGGGGGTCTCCTCCATGCTCCTCGTCAGGCAGGGCATCTGGCTCATGGCGGCCACCCCGGCCCTTCTGCTCGGGGCGGGGTTCGTGACGGCCGTTTTCTGGCGGGCCTTCTCCCCGACCTCCCCCCGCGGCGACATGGACGAGACGGTGGAGTCCCACAAGATGCTGGGCCTCTCCCTTCAGAGCCAGGGGATGCTGGACATGGCCTTGGAGAAATTCATGCGATGCCCCGTCAAGGACCGCTCGGTCCGGGAGCTTCTGTATAACCTGGCGCTGGACTTCGAGAGGAAGCGCATGCCCAAAAAGGCAATGCGCGTCTACGAGCACATCCTCACAGCGGGTAAATTCCGGGATGTGAGAGAAAGGCTCGAGAGCCTCATAAACCGGGCTTCCTCCGAGCTTCAGGCGGGCCTGAGGGGAAGCGACTCCACCCTTGTCCCTGCGGGCGAGGGCGGGGTAGCGCCCACTCTGGGGCGCTACGAGGTTCTCAAGGAAATCGGCCGGGGAGCCATGGGCACGGTCTACCTGGCCCGTGACCCCCGGATAAACCGCGAGGTGGCCCTGAAGACCATCGCCCTGGACCACGTGGATGAGGGCGAGGCCGCCGAGGTCAAGAAGAGGTTTTTCCAGGAGGCCTTGGCCGCCGGAAAGCTCTCCCATCCCCACATCATGACCATATACGACGTGGGCGAGGAGCATGACCTGGCCTACATGGCCATGGAGCTTCTGGAGGGCAAGGACCTCTCGGAGCACACCGCCAGGGACAATCTCCTGAGCCCGAAGGAGGCCCTCAAGGCCGCCTCCTCCGTGGCCCAGGCCCTGGAGTACGCCCACCAACGGGGCGTCATTCACCGGGACGTCAAGCCGGCCAACATCATGCTGGCCGGGGACGGCTCCGTGAAGGTGGCCGACTTCGGCATCGCCAGGGTGCTTGAGTCCTCGGGCACCCTCACCGGCACCGTGCTGGGTACGCCGAGCTACATGTCGCCGGAGCAGGTGGCCGGCGAGAAGGTGGAAGGCCCATCGGACTTTTTCTCCCTGGGCGTGGTCCTCTATGAGCTCCTCTCGGGCGAGAAGCCCTTCCAGGGGGACTCCGTGGCCTCGATAATGTACAGCATCTCCCGGGGCTCCTACGTTCCCCTCCGGAAGGTCGCCAGGAAGACCCCGGAGTGCGCCGTGCGCATCGTGGAGAAGCTCCTGTCCAAGAGCCTCAAGAAACGCTACCGGAGCGGCGAGACCCTGGCCAGGGACCTGGAGGCGTGCCTGCAGAGGCTGAAATGACACCCGAGGAATTGACATCGGCCTTTTCCGGGCGGATAATAGAAGGGATTTCTCCGGGAGGGCTTTTGGACGAAAAAACAAGAGAGGTACTCCTCGATAAGATGCCCAATTGCTGGGAATTCAACAGCTGTCCGGACAATTTCTGCGATTCCTGCCCGGCCTATCCCGACCACGGCAAGGAGTGCTGGAAACTGACCGGCACCAAGTGCGCCCGGGGCCAGTACCAGACGACCTCCCTCGCCGAGAAGATCATCTACTGCCGCAACGAGTGCGCGTTCTACAAGAAATACCTGAAGCTCATCTACCGCTGAGAGGCCCTCTCTCCATTACCACCTTCCCTCCTTCTTCCGCTGCTTTCCGAAAGCCCATGCTCCGCAGAAGAGCGATGGAGTCGTGCTTGTCCGGGGGCATCTCGGCCCGGACGGTCCGCACGATGCCTCGCGAGCCGACGTGCCCGAGAAGTATTGAAAGGGCCTCACGCCCGAACCCCCGCCTTCGGTCTCCCGGGCGGAAAAACCCCATGGAGAAGAAGAGGCTCTCCCCTGGGCGGATGTCGTAGAGGCCCAGGAAGCCCAGGGGCATGCTCTCCTCCGGCCTCTCGATGACGTAGCAGACGGGATATGTCCGGCGGACCCGGAGCCAGAAGGAGAGGGCCGACGGGGACCGCAGGGGCCGGGCCGACACGGCCTCCATGAACTCGGGCGTCGTCAGGGGAGGGAGCCTCCAGAGGTCCGCGGGGCTTCGGAGGCGGAGAGAGAGCCTCTCTCCCCTCAGGCGGCGGGGGAACCGCGCGGTGCGCACGCCCAGGGTTGTGAGGATGGAGCCGCCGGAGGGCTGCATATTTCCATTGTACCGCAAAGGCGCGGTCCTCTCACATGTGTCCCGAACGTAAGCCTCAGGAGCACTCTCTCAGTATCCTTTCCAGCACGGCGTCCCGCACCACCCGGTCCACTATCACCGCGGCGTGGTTCAGGGGAAAGTTCAGATGCTCCCGGGCGAAGGGGAGCACGGCGCTTTTGGCGCTGACCAGTCCGTCGCCCATGCCCCGGCGCATCTCCTCCGGAACGGCCCGGTCGGGCAGGATGCGCCCGAGGGCGGCCGGCAGGGAGCTGAGGCCGGGCACGGAAAAGAGCACGGGGCTGGTCCCGCCCACCGAAAGGGCGTAGAGTCCCGGCGGACCTTGCTCCTTCAGGGAGCGGAGGAAATCCGAGCCGGGAAGGAGCTCCCCCACGGCGGTGCTTTCCAGGAAAAGAAGGGTACGCCTCAGGGCCCCGACGAGGCTGCCCTCTCTGCCGGCGGGCATCGCGGGGCGCAGGAGGGAGGCCAGGGGAGAGACGTATTCCGCCCACCGGGCCATGGTGCTCCCCCGGTGCGGCGAGCACAGCGTGACCAGTGCCCGGACGTCCGCGCTTTCTTGGTCCTCTAGGTACCGCCGTGCCAGGAGCCCGCCCCTGCTGTGGCCGATGAGGACGATGCCCGCGGGTTTCCTTTTCCGGGCCTCCCGGACGACCCGGGTGAGCTCTTCCAGGGCGGCCTCCGCCGGGCCCACCGGCCGCGACTGGCTCCAGGCCATCACGGTAAAGCCCCGGGCGGCCAGGTCGTGGTACAGGGTGTCCAGGCGCTCGTAACCCCTCAGAAGCACGGTGACCCTGGCCATCCCGCCCAGGACCCTGGCCTCCTCCGGAGCGGTCCAGATGTGCTTGCTCATGCCCAGGCCGTGGACGAAGACGCAGGCCGGCTTCCGGGGGCTGCCGGCCAAAACGGCGAGGTCAAGGCTCATGTCAACTTCGCGATATAGCCCGCCACGCCCAGGCGTATCATCATCACGGCGATGGAGGCGAGGAGGATGGCCATGATTTTCGAAAGTGCGGCAACGCCCCCCGTGCCCAGAAACTCCACGATGCGGGCGGCGAAGGAAAGGGAGGCCCAGAGGACCAGGAAATTGAGGGTCAGGGCCGTCATGGTGGCGGCCATCCCGTAATGGTCCACCAGGACCAGGATGGAGGTGAGGACGGCGGGCCCCGCGATGAGCGGTACGCCGATGGGCACCACCCCCATCACCTGCGAGGAGGCGAGCTTTTCCTTGTACTCGGTGCTGGTGAGGTCCAGGATGGCCAGCACCAGAAGGAGCAGGCCGCCGGCTATCTTGAAGTCGTTGACCGTGATGCCCAGGACGCCGAAGATGAGCTCCCCCAGGGCGGCGAAGGCGAAGCTCACCACAAGGGCCGTAACCAGGGACTGCCGTATTATCCCCCGCTTCCGCTCCCTCGTCGCCCCGCTCGTCAGGGACATGAAAAGGGGCAGGAGCCAGAAGGGGTCGATGGCCACGAAAAGGGGGATGAAGGTATTGGGGAGCTTTGAGAGGAATCCCTGGATGTCCATACCGGCAATTATACTACGGGAAGCACGATATGGTGCACATGTCCGGCGCCGGAATCGAGTGAAAAACAAGGTTTTTCCCTTGTGTATTGGTTTTCCTTGCGCCTCGTCTTTTCCCTGTGAAGATATAAAGGCTAACCGGCAGCCGCGAAGCTGGTATCATAGGGCGGAATGGCCGAAAGGGGTTTCATAGACCTGCACACCCACGGGTGGAGCCGGTGGGACACCCGCGGCGGGAGCGCCGAGGCCATTTGCGCCCTGGCCGAGGCCCAGGGCGCGGCGGGGGCCGCGGCCATACTGCCCACCGTGTACGCCGCCCCGGTACAGGTGATGCGGCGCAACGTCCGCTCCATAGCCCTGGCCATGCAGATGAAGCCCCGGGCGGGGGCCGCCCGCATCCTGGGCGCCCATCTGGAGGGGCCCTTCCTGAACCCCTCGAGGGCGGGCGCCTTGAGGAAGGAGGCCTTTGTGCCGCCCTCCCTGAGCGTGCTCAAGGGACTCCTGGGAGGGTTCGAAGACGTGGTGCGGGTCATCACCGTGGCTCCGGAGCTCAAGGGAGCCCCCGGGGTCATCGAGCGGTGCGCCTCCCTGGGCATCAGGGTCAACATGGGGCACTCCGAGGCCACCTGGAAACAGGCCCTCCGGGGCAAGGAAGCCGGTGCCGCGGGGGTCACCCACCTGTTCAACGCCATGCGCCCCTTCCACCACCGGGAGGCGGGACTGGCGGGGCTGGGGCTTCTGGACGAGGAGCTTTACGTGGAGGTGATAGCCGACGGGGTGCATCTGAGCGCAGAGGCCTTGAGGCTCGTCTTCAGGGTGAAAAGGCCCGAGCGCATACTCCTTGTGTCGGACTCCATAAAAGGCCCCATGTACCGGGGCAAGGTGCTTCAGGGAAGCACGAAGCTCCTCCCGGAGGCCTTCTCCGTGCTCGAGCAAGCGGGGGTGGCCCGGAGGCGGATAGCTCTGGCCTCCCGGGAGAACCCCCGCCGCTACCTGGGGCTGCGGTCTCTCTGAGCAGTCGTCAAAAGCGGTACCCGATGACGCCGGAGACCTTGAAGCCGTCGAGGTCCGTATCCACGGGCGCGAAGAACAGGGATATCTCGTCCTCGTCGGTGAAGATATAGGCGCCCTCCACGCCGAAGAAGACCCGGGAGGTAATGTCGGCGGTGACCCCGGCCACCACGTGCCCGCCCAGGGCGACGTTTATGCTCTCGTCGAACTGGCCCGCATCTCTCACTTCCACTTCCTGCACGTACAGGCCGATGCCCACGCCTCCGTAGAGCTCGGCCAGCCCTTCCAGGGGAAGTATGCCCTTCACGGTCGCCTTGAAGGGAACGGCGAAGACGTTCACGTCTGCCCGGTTGCCGGGGGAGATGAAGAAGTCCCCTTCGCTCTGAAAGTAGCCCACCCCGGCTTCCACGGCGAGGTAGGGCGAATAGTAATGGCCCAGGGCGGCCTCGATATTTACGCCCGTGTCGCCGCCGAAGTGGTCATCCACGTCTCCCGTGGGCTCGTAGGCCCCGAGCTTGAGGGAGACATAGTTTTTGCCCGGCTGGGCCTGCTGGGCCGGTGCGGCGGCGGCCAGCAAGAGCGACAGGACGCCAACGAGCAGAAAAAAAGCCAGATGTTTCATAGCATGTCCTCCAGGTACTGACAAGATTTTATACATGGCGCTTACGCCTCAAAAACGGTTTATTTCAATGCCGGCCGCCGGCACTGTCGCGTCAGTTGCTTAATGCGCCGAGCATGAACGAGCGACGCGGGAAACTCTCCTAGAAACTGAACTTCAGGTTCGCCATGACCATGTAGCCGTTGAGCTTCATCTTCTTGGTCAGGGAAACGCCCCCCACGGTATCCTGATACTCCGCTTTGTCCGTATAGACGTATTTTCCCTCCACGCCCAGGGACAGGGCCGAGGTGACGGCGACGGTCGCACCGGCGGTGGCATGGGCCTCGAAAGCGGCGTCGCCGTCGTCAAACTCGAAGGTGCCCTGCGTGGCGGAGGCCGTGGTCCCCTGAAAGCGCGAGAAATACACGCCCACGCCCGCACCCCCGTAAAGGGAGGTCCACTGGCAGGGGTAGGTGGCCAGGAACGTGACCGTCACAGGGATGGCCCAGAGGTCGTTATCCTCCCGGAAAGAGCCCAGGGCCGGGCTCCGGCCCTCCTTCTGGCCTTCGAGGAAGAAGAAACCGGCGGCCGCCTCCAGGGAGAAGTGCTCCGAGTAGGCGTAGCCCAGGGCGGCCTCGCCGTTGTAGCCCGTGTCGAAGCCCGCGTCGGACAGGTCGCCCGCGGGGATGAAGAGGCCGCCCTTGAGGCTCATGTAGGGCCCCTGCTCCTCTGCCGGGGCGGCATCGGCCATGAAGACCCCGGCCAGAAGGAAGATAAGGAGCAGCGGAAGGCCTCTTTTCATCTCTCCGCCCTCAGAAGCGAAAGCCCAGCGTCGCGGAGGCCGTGAAGCCGTTTATGTTCAGCTCCAGGGGGATCGCATCATCGAGGTCCGCTTCCTCGGTGAGGGTGTACTTGCCCTCGACGCCCATGAAGACATAGTCGGTCAGAAAATAATGGGCGCCGGCCATGACATGCCCTCCGGCCAGGGCGTCCCTGTCCTTCACCGCCGGGGCGCCGGAGAAGTCGAAATGGACGAAGTACACGCCGCCGCCCAGCCCCGCGTAGGCCTCGAGCCTCCCCAGGGTATAGCTCCCCCGGGCCGTTACGGTGAGAGGGACGGTCCAGACCGTGGAGTCCGCCCCGTCCTCGTCGGTCTCGGTCCGGAAATACCCGGAGCCCAGCTCCAGGGAAAAGTAACGGTTCAGGTAGTGCCCCACCGCCATCTCCCCGTTGAACCCCGCGTCAAAGCCCAGGTCCTCCAGGTCGTCCGTGGGGAACAAGCCCCCGGCCTTGAGGACGAAGTAATTCGCACTTTCCTCGGCCCCTCTTGCCTGAAGCGGGCTCACCAGGAATGCCATCGCCGCGAAGGCCAAGAGGCAGTATCTCATTGCCCGGTCTCCTTTTCGCATTCATAAAGAGTATGCTCCGTCCCCGCGATTGTCAATGGCTTTTTTGGGAGACGGCGGAGCCTCCTGTGATATAATCTGCCCAGAAGAACGCTTTCCCAGGGGGGCCGGACATGGTCGAGAACATCCACTGGCTTGGGCACGACAGCTTCAAGGTCGTCGGAGAGAAAGTCATCTATACGGACCCCTTCAGGCTTTCCGCCGAGGCCGGGGACGCCGACATCATCCTCGTCACGCACGAACATTACGACCACTGCTCCCCCGAGGACGTGGCCCGGGTGCAGGGCCCCAACACCGTCATCGTCACCACGGAGGACTGCGCGGGGAAACTGGGCGGATACATAAAGACCGTGAAGCCCGGGGACCGTCTGAGCGTGGAGGGCGTGGATATCGAAGTCGTGCCCGCGTACAACGTGGACAAGAAGTTTCATCCCCGGTCCATGGGATGGGTGGGTTTCGTCTTCACGGTCGGGGGTCAGCGCATCTACCTGGCCGGCGACACCGACTACATCCCGGAGATGAAGGACATCCGGTGCGACATCGCTCTCCTGCCCGTCTCGGGCACCTATGTGATGACGGCCGAAGAGGCGGTGCAGGCCGCCCTGGACATCAAGCCCCGGGTGGCCATCCCCATGCATTTCGGCTCCATCGTGGGCGACAGGACGGACGCGGAAAAGTTCAGGGAAGCCCTCCAAGGCAAGATGGAGGTGGTCGTCCTGGAGCCCGAGGCGTCCTGACCGCACAAGGGGCCGGGCGCACCCGCGCCGCGCGATGAAAGCCTCCCACTCCGAGCCGCTCCTTCGGATTTTTCTCCGGGACAGGGAAAAACATCACTCGGGCGAGGCCCTCGGAAGGGCCCTGGGGGTCTCGCGTGCCGCCCTCTGGAAGAGGGTGGAGGCCCTGAGGGGCGAGGGGTTTTCCATCGAGGCCCTCCCGGGGAAAGGCTACAGGCTCGCCTCCGCCCCGGACCTTTCGGCCCGCGAGGTGAGGGCCCTCCTTGCGGCGCCGCATCCGGTGCTCCTTTTCGATGAGGTGGGCTCCACCAACGACGTGGCCCTGGCCCGCGCCCTGGGCGGGGCGCCCCACGGTACCGTGGTCATGGCCCACGGCCAGAGCGAGGGCAGGGGACGGCGGGGCCGCCGCTGGTTTTCCCCGCGGGGCGAGAACCTTTACATGAGCGTGGTCCTGAGGCCCCGGATGGCGCCCCGGGAGGCGGGGCTTCTCACCCTGGCGGCCGCGGTGGCGGCGGCCGGGGCCCTCAGGGAGGCCTCGGGGCTGGATATACGCATAAAATGGCCCAACGACCTCGTGGTCTCCGGCCGGAAACTGGGGGGCATCCTCCTTGAGATGCGCACCGACCCGGAGCGCGTCCTCACCGCCGTAGCGGGCATCGGGGTGAACGTCAACGGCGCGGAGTTCCCCCCCGACATCGCCCCCACTGCCACGTCCCTTCTCCTTCAATCCGGACGGAGGTTCCGGCGCGCGCCTCTGGCGGCGGCCATCGCCAACGCCCTCATCAAGGAGCTGAAGGCCCTCTCCGAAGAAGGGGGCGGGCCGCTTCGCACGCGGTGGCGTGCCCTCTCCTGCACCCGGGGCCGCAAGGTGCGCGTCCAGTCCGTTGAGGGCACATTGGAGGGGACGGCCCTGGACATAGACGGTGAAGGCCGTCTCCTGGTGAGGACTCCGGAAGGCGAGGTGCAAAGCGTCAGCTCGGGCGACGTCGTCATGCTCCGCTGACGGACCACCCTCTTGCCAACCGGTTAGCCCCAACCAGTTGGTCCTCACCAGTCGGCCCTGACCGTTAGCCCCAACCGGTTAGAACCTATCTCAAAATCCCCATTTCACGTTCAACGTGTCTTCCGTGTCATTCCCGCGAAGGCGGGCATCCAGGCTTTTCAAGCCTTTCTGGATGCCCGCTTACAGTCCGCGGGCATGACGGCATAGATGAGTCAATTTTGAGACAGGTTCTAGTCTTAACTATGGCCTTGAAGCCTCGCGAAAAAATTCTTTCGAGGCGGGTTCGCCCGCATTGCCGTTTCGATTGTCCTGTCGCTCCGGCCCGTTGGCTGGTCGCTCCGGACCGTGTCCGGCGGGCAGCGCCCGGTGCGGTTCGAAAAGAGCCTCCGGGCCCGAGTATAATGAAAGAATGTCCGTTTTGGCCATCGACATAGGGAATTCCTCCATCAGGATGGGCCTTCCGGGCGCCGCCTTCAGGGCGGAGGCCTTTCCCCGGGCCGGCAGGGAGGCGCAGGAATGGGCAAATCTGATAAGAAAATTTCTTGGCGCCACCGTCCCCGCAGGGGCCGCCGTCTCCTCCGTCGTCCCGGAGCTGACGGGGATTTTCCTCCAGGGGGTTGAGCGCGTTTTGGGCGTGCGTCCCCTGCTCGTAAGCTACAGGGATGCCGGGGCCCTTCTGGCTTTCGACCTCAAAGAGCCCGAGGCGGTGGGCATGGACAGGGTGGCCGCGGCAGTGGCCGCCGCGGCCCTCCTTGGCCCCCCGGTGGCCGTGGTGGACGTGGGGACCGCCACGACCGTGAATTTCGTAACCCCCGCGAGGGGTGGAAGCTCTTTGGGCGTCTACCGGGGAGGAGCCATCCTGCCGGGGGTGGACCTCATGGCCCGGTCCCTGGCGGAGGGGACCGCGCAGCTCCCCCGGGTGCGGCCCGGCAGGGCAGGCGCCGCGGTGGGCAGGGACACGAAAGAGAACATCCTCTCTGGTATCATATATGGGACGGCAGGGGCTGTGGAGAAGGTCATCGAGGTCGCGGAGCGGGAGACGGGAGAGGCCTACACGGTGGTTGTCACCGGAGGGGCTGCCGGCCTGGTGGCGCCCCTCCTCCGGAGGGTGGATGCCCTGGAGCCCTGGCTCACGCTCAAGGGGCTCGGACTCATCTACGAGAAGGTGCAAACGTGCATGAGCTGAGGAAAGACCCCCTCATCGGCCGGTGGGTGGCCGTGCTCGGCGACTCCTGGGAGCCGGGGGCCTATGAGAGCCTGAAAAGAAGGACGGAAGAGGCGGCCCCCTGTCCCCTCTGCCCCGGCGGCGACAGCCTGGAGGAGGTGGCCTCGCTGGGGGCCGTGCGGGTCGTGAGAAGCCCCGCCCCGGTGCTTTTCCCCCACGGCGACCTCGGCAGGCGCGGGGTGGGCATGTATGACAGGATGAACAGCATCGGGGTCACGGAAATCGTCATCGAGAGCCCCGAGCACGACCGCCAGACCGAGGACCTGGGCAGCGAGCACATGCGCACGGTCATCCACATGCATCGCGAGCGCATGATGGCCATAGGGGAGGACGAGCGCATCCGCTACATCCTCGTCTCCAAGAGCGTGGGGGTCCTGGCGGGGTCGGTCAATTCCCACCCCCATTCGCAGATACTGGCCGCTCCGGTCATCCCCCTGAGGATAAAGACCGAGCTGGACGGGGCCAAGGAATATTACTCGTACAAGGACCGGTGCATCTTCTGCGACATGAGGGACGAGGAAGCCCGAAGCGGGGAGCGGGTCATTCTGGAGACCGAGCACTTCATGGCCTTCTGCCCCTATGCCTCGAAGTTCCCCTTCGAGTTCTGGGTCATCCCCAAGAGGCACACGTGCGCTTTCCGCGACATCACCGGCCAGGAGGTGGCCGATCTCGGCGGCGTGATGGCCACCCTCCTCGGGCGGATGAAGACCGTCCTTCAGGGGCCTTCCTACAGTTACGTTCTCCATACCGCTCCCAACCGGATTCCCCGGAGAAACCACTGGCACACCCTGGGGGAGGACTACCACTGGCATATCGAAGTGGCCCCCCGGCTCCTGAGGGCGTCGGGCTTCGAGTGGGGCTCGGGTTTCTACGTGTTGAACACCTCGCCGGAGGACGCCGCCGGGTACCTGAGGGAGGGATGAGAGATGCGGATAAGGAAAATCCTCTGTCCCGTCGATTTCTCCGAAGCATCGGGGGACGCCGCCCGGTATGCCCGGGACCTGGCCGAGCACTATGGTGCGCAGGTCGTGGTCATACACGTGATTTACGACATCCAGGCGGACACGGGCTGGTACTCCCTGAGCGTGGATACCGTCGAACTTTACCGCGACATGGAGCGGGCCGCCCGGGAGGAGTTCGAGCGCTTCAAGAAGCAGTACTTCGAGGGCTTCCAGGACGTCCAGTACGTGCAGCTCAGGGGAACGCCGGACGAGGAGATCGTCAATTGGGCCGCCCACAACGGGGCGGACCTCATCGTGATGGGCACGCACGGGCGCAAGGGACTTGACCGGGTGCTTTTCGGAAGCACCGCTTCAAAGGTCGTGAGGTACGCCCCCTGCCCGGTGATGACGGTGCGGGCGCCCTCCGGTTCGTGACCCCGGGCCGAGGCCCGCCGGGTTAAGGAAGTCGTACGCTGAAACAGAAAAGAAGACTCAACCTGACAGCATATGTCCTCATCTCCCTTCTGGTGCACTTTGCTGCTTTGTGGGCGGTATCTCACGTAAAGCCCAAGAGCCCCGAGAAGGAGGAAGCCTACGTGGTGCGGCTCGTGGAGCCGCCGCCCGAGGAGGCCCCGCCGCCCCCGCCGCTTCGTCAAGCCCGGCCCGTCGTCCCGGGCAGGATACCGCCCAGCCCGAAGGAGGAGCCCCCGCCCACGGTGATGCGCTCCCCCGGGGGCGGTACGCTCAAGACCCCACCCAGGGAACAGCCCAAAAGCCCTCCGCCGCCCGAGGCCAAGCGCGCGGCGCCGAAGCCCGAGGAGGCCCCTCCCCTGCCCCGGGGCAAGAAGCCGGCCGCCGCCCCGAAGGAGGCCACCGGAAAGGAAGCCCCCGCGGCGGAGAAGCCGGCACCGAAAGAGAAGATGGCGCAAGAGGAAGCGGCACGGAAGGCTCCAGAGAAAAAGAAGGAAGAGAAGCCCCCGGAGAAAGCCCCCCCTGGCAGGGAATGGCTTTTCGACCCCGAAATCCTCGCCAAGGCCTCCAACGGGCCGGCCCAGAAGTCTCCCCCCGGCCAGGGAGACCATGCCGTTACCCTGAGCACCGAGGGGTTCATGTACCGGGGCTATATGGAGAGGCTCCGGGAGAAGATAGAAGGCGTGTGGGTCTACCCCCGGGAGGCCGCCGAAAGGGGCGTTTACGGCGACCTGGTGATACGTTTCGTCATCAGAAAGGACGGCTCCCTGGGCAGCGTGAAGTTGGTGAGGACCTCGGGATACGACATGCTGGACAGGGCCGCCGTCAAGGCCCTCCGGGACGCGGAGCCCTTCTGGCCGCTGCCGGACGTCTGGAAGGAAGACTCCTATACCGTTACGGGGCATTTCGTCTATTCCCTTTACGGAATCCGCCTGCGCTGATTTCTTTTTCTCAGTGACAAAATTTGTGACCTTGCTCATGGAATCGCCACGGAGGGGCAGCCTACAATGATGCCAGTGCATGTTGTGGTCAACCTGGATAAGCCGGGGGGCATTACCTCCCATGATGCGGTGGCGAAGGTGAAGCGGAGCCTCCGCGTCAAGAGGGCCGGGCACGCCGGAACCCTCGACCCCATCGCCACGGGCGTGCTCCTGGTGTGCGTGGGAGAGGCCACCAAGGTGAGCCGCTTTCTCATGGACCTCGGCAAGGAGTACCTGGCCACGCTGAAGTTCGGAGAGCGCACCGACACCCTGGACTCTCAGGGCCGGGTCATCGAGCGCGTCGAGGGCATGGTGGTGGAGCGCGAGGACGTCGAGCGGGTCCTTCGGGGGTTCCGCGGCACCGTCACGCAGAAGCCCCCCATGTATTCGGCCGTCAAGGTCTCGGGCACTGCCCTGCACAAGCTCGCCCGCAAGGGCCTCGACGTGCAGAGGCCCTCAAGAACGGTCACCATTCATGACATCCGGGTTGAGGACATGGATTTTCCCTTCCTCACCCTCCGGGTCTCCTGTTCCCGCGGCACCTACATCCGCACCCTGGTGGACGACATCGGCCGCGCCCTGGGCACCGTGGCCCACATGACGGCCCTCCGCAGGACCCGCGTGGGAAGCTTCCGCGCCGAGGAGGCCGCAGGGCCCGGGGAGCTTCCGGAGAAGGCGGAGGCCATGTACTCCGTGGACGCCGCGCTTTCGCATCTTCAAGCGGTCGCCCTCGGCGAGAAGGACTACGCGGCGGCCCGGCACGGGCGGCCCGTCCGCGCCGGGGAGTACGGCAGATATGAGGACGGCCAGTTTCTAAGGCTCAAGGGCCCCGGGGGCGCTCTGTTTGCGGTGGGCAGGGCCCAGGAGGGCCTCCTCCGGGTGGAAAGGATGCTGCACCTGGAGGGACAGGGTTAAACCAATGGATGAAGAACACGCTGATATGGCCCTATATTTTCTGGCAAAATCGTATGGAAAAACCTTGACAACCCCGGACGGATTTGTTTTTATAGACGATGCTTATAAAAAGTAGAGATACGATAGGGCTGGACATCGGGTCCAGTTTCCTCAAGGTGGTGCAGCTCAAGGAGAAGCGCAACGGCTACGAGCTGGAGGCCTTCGACATGCTGCCCCTGCCGCCGGAGCTCATCGTGGACGGCTCCATCATCGACTCCCTCCGCCTGGTGGAGGCCGTCAAGGAGATTCTGAAGAAGGCCAGGGTCAAGTCCAAGAACTGTGCCCTGGGCATCGCCGGGCACGCCTCGGTCATCATCAGGCGCATCTCGCTGCCGGAGATGTCCGAGGAGGAGCTCAGCGAGTCCATCCGGTTCGAGGCCGAGCAGTACGTGCCCTTCGACCTGGACGACGTCAACATCGATTTTCAGATCCTGGGCCCCAAGGAAGAGCCCGGGCAGATGGAAGTCATCCTGGTGGCCGTCAAGAAGGACATCATCAACGAGTACCTGGCCGTGGTGCGGGACGCCGGCCTGAACGCCGCAGTCGTGGACATCAACTCCTTCGCCCTGGGCAACATGTACGAGATCAACTACGAGGTGGAGCCCGGCCGCAACGTCGCCCTGGTGAACATCGGCGCCAGCACCCTGAACCTCAACGTCCTGAAGGGAAGCACATCCATCTTCACCCGGGACAGTTCCGTGGGCAGCAACACCCACACGGAAGCCCTTCAGAAGGAATTCGACGTCACTTTCGAGAACGCCGAGCGCCTGAAGATGGGCGGGGCCGTGCAGGGCGTCTCCTCCGAGGAGGTGCAGAGCGTCCTGTCGGCGGCCTCCGACGAGATAGCGGCCGAGATAGCGCGCTCCCTGGAGTACTTCAGGAGCGCGGCGGCCCAGGAGGAGGTGCACGAGGTGGTCCTCAGCGGCGGCGGCGCCCTGGTCAAGGACTTTCCCCAGGTCCTGAGCCAGCGGGTCGGCCTCGAGGTGCTCATCGCCAACCCCTTCAAGAACGTCCACGTCCCCGGCAAGTTCGATGTCGGCTACATCGAGGATGTCTCCTGCATGGCCGCGGTGGCCGTGGGTCTTGCCATACGGAGGGCCGGAGACAGATGATACGCGTCAACCTTCTTCCCATCAAGAGAAAGAAGAAGCCGAAGCCCGTTCCCACGTTCATCGTGGCGGCCCTGTTCCTCGCCCTGGGGGCGGCCATCCTGGGGGTGGGCGCGAGCGTGTTCCTGGGCTCCAGGATAGAGGCCCTGGAGCAGCAGAAGAAGGCCAACGCCCGGAAGATAGCGGAGCTGGACAAGAAGATAGCCGAGGTCAAGGGCTACGAGAAGCTCAACAGGACCTTCACCCAGAGAAAACACATCATCGAGCAGCTCAGGCACAACCAGAGCCTCCCGGCCCGGGTCCTTGACGAGATGGCCCAGCGCCTCTCCAACGGCGTCTGGCTGACCGCGGCCAGCATCAGCGGCAACAAGGTCAACATAAGCGGCGTGGGCTTCTCCAACGCCGACATCGTCAACTACGTGCAGAGCATGAAGGATTCGGCCCTTTTCACCAACGTCACCCTGCTTGAGTCCGTCAAGGCGACGCTGTCGGGCGTTGCGGCCTACAAGTTCAAGATGACCTTCGGCATCGTCAAGGAGACCAATGGCGCTTAACGTGGATACGGCAAGGCTTCAGAAGCTCCCCAAGGCGGCGCGCATCGCCCTGGAGGTGGCCGCCGTGCTCGTTGTGCTGGTGCCTTTCATCTTCCTGAGCATCCTTCCCAAGCACAAGCAGATAGGGGCCCTCAAGCAGCAGATATCCGCGCAGGAGAAGGACATAGCCAAGAAGCAGTCCATGGCCGCGCAGCTCGATGAGCTGAAGGCCAAGAACGCCGAGCTCAAGGCGAAGCTCAGGGAACTGGAGGAGCAGCTGCCGGAGGAGAAGGAGATATCCTCCCTTCTGAGGCAGGTCTCGGACCTGGGCCTGGAATCGGGGCTTCAGATACTGCAGTGGCGGCCGGCCCAGAGGCGGAAGCACGCAAGCGGCGTCGTTTATGAGATACCGGTCAAGGTCTCCATGAAGGGCAGCTATCACAAGCTGGGCACCTTCTTCGCGAGGCTGACGCGCCTGAACCGCATCGTCAACATATCCAACATCCAGCTCGGGTCCCCGAGGCTCGCGGGGAAGGAAGCGGAGCTCAGCATCGGTTTCTCCGCCGTGACCTTCACGGCCGTCAGCGAAGGAGGTCTGGCCAAATGAGAAAGCTTCGGGCAATGGCCGTCCTGGCTCTCCTCATGGCCCTGAGCGCGCAGGCGCTGGGGACCGGCGCGGGAGCGCAGAGCGACTCCTTCGAGATCCGCAAAGACGCCTACCGTTACAAGTCGGCCAACAAGAGGGATCCCTTTGTCTCCATCGTCCAGGCCGCCAAGCTCAAGCGCGAGAAGGAAGCGTCCAAGGGCCTTTTCCCCTTGGAGGAGTATGACCTGAGCCAGATGAAGGTCCGGGCCATCATCAAGGACCCTCGGAGACACTATGCCCTGGTGACGCTTCCCGACGGGAAGTCCTATACGGTGACGGAGGGCATGTCCATGGGAATACACGGAGGCACCGTTCAGCGGATTACCCTGGAGAAAATTGTCGTCAGAGAGATGGTTGCCGACTATAAAGGAGTGGTGAAGCCGCTCGACACGGTACTGAGACTCCGCTCAGAGGAGGTACAATGATCAGGAGAGCCGTTTTCCTTTTTCTCATATTCCCAGTCCTCATCCTCTCGGGGTGCGCCACCACCGGGGGTCCGGGAGCCGGGTCGAAGGGGCTGCAGGCCGTCCACGCAACCGGCGTCGAGGTGCGCGACAACGCCGTCGAGCTGACCATGGACGGCGACTTCCCCTCATCGTACACCGTCTATAAGCCCGACGACCCCTTCACCGTCGTGGTGGACATGCCCGGTGTGCAGATGGGCAAGGCGCCCGCGGAGACGCAGTCCGAAAAGAAGGGCATCTCGGAGGTCCGGCTCTCCGAGGTCCAGGAGCCGTCCCGGCATCTGAGGATGGAGGTGCTCCTCACCGAGCCCGCCGAGCTTCTGCCCCGGAAGGAGGGCAACGCCCTTGTTCTGGCGGTGGCCGGCACTGAACCCGGTCCCGAGCAGATGATGGGCGCCTCGTCCTCCGGCGAGACCCCGGAGGACCCGGCCACGGCCATAACGGACATCTCCTTCAGGGTTTCGGAGAAGACGCTGAAGCTCATCATCAAGGGCAACGGAAGGCTGGAGTCACAGATATTCACCCTGGACGACCGGATAATCGTGGACATCCCGGATGTCGCCATGGAGGCGTCCATTCCCGATAAGGTGCTCAAGCCCGTCACGGCCATCCGCACCGGGGCGTACGACGGCAAGACGCGCATCGTCGTGGAGGTGGAGGAAGGGACGGAGTTCGCGGCCAAGGGAGGCGACGGGGCCGTGGTACTGGCCATCCCCCTGAAGGTCCAGCTGCCGGAGGCCGAAATCACGGAGGCCGAGGAGCTCGCCGCGCCTCCGCCCGAGCAGGAGAAGGAGGCGCCCAAGCCGCTGCACCGGGAGTACACGGGCAAGCTCATTTCCCTGGATTTCCAGGATGCCGACATCGTCCCCATCTTCAGGTTCATCGGCGATGTGGCGGGCGTTAACGTCGTCATCCATCCCAGCGTGAAGGGCAAGATAACCCTGAAGCTCCTGAACGTGCCCTGGGACCAAGCCCTGGACATCGTCCTGGAGATATCGAATCTTGGGAAGTCCTTTGAGGACAACATCCTGAAAATCGCTCCCAACGAGGTCTTCACGAAGCAGAAGGAAGAGGAGGCCCGGCTCAAGGGCGCCCGCGTCAAGGCCGCCAGGCTGGTCCAGCATGCCATCCACCTCAAGCACATAGACGCCAACGACCTGGAGAAGCGCCTGCAGGAGTCCAAGGCCCTGAGCCCCCGGGGAACCGTGCGGATAGACGAGCGGACCAACACACTCATCGTCAACGACACGGAGGAGAACATAAAGGATATCCTGGAGCGCGAGGTCCCCTTCTGGGATACGCCGGAGCACGGCGTCCTTCAGGTGATGATCGAGGCCAAGATCGTGGAGGTCAGCACCAATACCACGCGGCAGCTGGGCATCCGCTGGGGCGGCTCCTTCGACGAGTCGGCCCTGGGCTTCACCAGCAACCCCACACAGGTGGATTTCTCCGTGAACACCCCCGTCAGAGCAGCGGGCCCCGCCGCAGTTGCCCCGGGCAGCATCATAAGCGTCGGCTATACGGACACCGTGTCGGTGAACCTTTCGCTGGAGGCCCTGGAGACCGTGAGCAAGGTGAGGAACCTGGCCAACCCCAAGGTCCTCACCATAGATAAGCAGCCGGCCTCCATCAAGCAGGGCGTGCAGATTCCCTTCTCCACGGTGAGCTCGGAGGGGACGAAGACCGAGTTTCAGGAGGCCACGCTCAGCCTGGAGGTCACCCCCGAAATCCAGCCCAACGGCATCCTCAAGCTCCAGGTGATGGCCAAGAACGACAGGCCCCAGCAGGTGGCCGACCAGACGGGCATCAACAAGCAGGAGATCAAGACGCAGGCCCTGGTGAAAGACGGCGAGACCCTCGTGCTGGGCGGCATCTACACCAGCACCGAGGAAGAGCAGATAGACCAGGTCCCCATCCTGGGGAGGATTCCCCTCTTGGGCTGGCTCTTCAAGGTCAAGCGGACCAACGTCAACCCCCGGGAGCTGCTTATCTTCATCACGCCGAAAATAGTGGGGGATGGGTAGTCCGCGCGGCAGGACGCCCTCCCTTTTGCGCCCGAGGCGGCAGCCTCCCTTTCATAACCCCTGTGCTATAATGGGTCTCCGGAAAAGGAGGCCCTTATGTTTCGTCCCGGACGTTTTGTCCCGGCCGTGGTGCTTCTGGCCGCGGCCCTCGGGGCCGGGCTTGCGGGCTGCGGCCCCGCAAGCGAGACCAACACCGAGGTGCACGCCAGCGTGCGGCCGGAGGCCCTGGTCATCAACGTCTGCACGCTTACGGACGTGGGCGCCATCGCCAACATAACCGCCCGGGTGATAGACGAAGAGCTTCCCGAAAACACCCTCGCCCTGGAGGGTTACACCCTGGAGTTCCGGCCCGCGGCCGAGGGGGCCCCGCCCATTGCGGGAGGGACATTCGGCGAGACGAGCGTCCTTCCGGTAAGCGACCTTCCGGTCGTCTTCGTGGACCGCGGACGGAAGGCGGCCTTCGACGCGGCGCTTGCAAGCGGGCCGTTCGATCCGTCCTCCGAATTTTTTGACTACACCGTCGTCTATACGTTTTTCGGCAAGGACAGGTTCGGCACCGCCTTCAGCACCCGGGCCGCCACGCCCTTCGGCATGGTCCGCTGCCCCCTGAGCCTCTCTCCTCGGGAGATTAAAGTAACCGGCATTGACAACGGTACATTAGGAGACGACGACCTCTCCGACGATATCACGTTTTATGTCGCGGGGGGAATGGGCTCCTACAGCGTAGTATCCGACAACATCGGCATCATCCAGAGCCCCGGCCCTCTTCCCCCGGATACCTCTTCCTTCACCGTGGACCCCGATGACGTCATGACTCGAACCAATGTGACCCTCACCGTTTCCGACACGGGCAACGGCGACTCGGTGGAAGCGGTGGTCACGGTCACGCAGCCGTAGCAGTCCTTCGACGACCTTCTTCCCCGGGGCGGGGTTTCATGCTAGGTTCTTATCATGCACGCCGTGGAACGGTTTGCCGGGGGTGGAAGGTGCAAGGCATGAAGCCCGGCGGGCCGCGGCCCCGTCTTCCGTGGCAGGTCCTCCTTGCCGAATGCGCAGGCACGGCGCTCCTGGTGGGCGTCGGCCTGTCATTTGTAATCCTGAACTTCGGAAAGGGGAGCCCGGTGGTGGAGATGATATCGCCGGATGGCCC
>JARRLN010000036.1 GCA_037386965.1 Nitrospirota bacterium | reverse complement strand
CGAGCACCCGCTCAAGTGCACACTGGAGAAAGCCTGAGCCATGTTCAGCAAGGATCTCGAACTCTCCATCAGCCAGGCTTACCAGACGGCCCGTGACCAGCGCCACGAATACCTGACCGTGGAGCACATGTTGCTGGCGCTGCTGGAGAACGCTTCCGCGCTGAGCATCCTCAGCGCCTGCGGCGCCGATGTCGAGGGCCTCGAGAACGACCTGCGCAAGGTGCTGGCCGACACCGTTCCGGTGCTGGAGGACAGCGAGAGCCGCGACACGCAGCCCACCATCGGGTTCCAGCGCGTGCTGCAACGCGCGCTGTACCACGTGCAGTCCGCCGGCAAGGACGAGGTGCTGGGCGCCAACGTGCTGGTCGCGATCTTCAGCGAAAAGGACTCCTACGCCACCTACCTGCTGAACCGCTACGACATCTCGCGGCTCGACGTGGTGAACTTCATATCGCACGGCATCAGCAAGGTCGAGGGTGAAGCGGGCGCCGAGGGCGCAGCCGCGGACCCGGACGCCGCGGGACAGGCCGAGGAGAAGAAGGCCATCAAGACCTTCCTTACGGAGGCCCTCACCGGGGAGGAGATTACCATAGAATATCCAAAGGTCCCCTGACATGGCCCGTGACAGCCTGGGAAGAGAAATCGACTACCTCCGCATCTCGGTCACCGACAGGTGCAACCTGGGCTGTCTGTACTGCGTGCCGGAGAAGCGCCCGCCGAAAATCGGTTTCCGGGAGACCCTGAGCGGCCAGGAAGTCGTCCGCATCGCCCGGGTGGCCGGGGCCTTCGGGGTGAGGAAGATACGCCTGACGGGAGGGGAGCCCCTCCTGAGGCCGGACATCCTGGAGGTCATCCGGGGGGTGAAGGCCACCGGCGTGAGGGACCTGAGCCTCACGACCAACGGCACCCTGCTCGAAGGAATGGCCCCCGCCTTGAGCGCGGCGGGCCTGGACAGGGTGAACGTGAGCCTGGATACCCTCAAGCCCGAAAGATACAGGGCCATGACCGGGGGCGGGGAGCTTGAGCAGGTGCTTTCGGGCATCGAGGCCGCCGAGAAGGCCGGCCTTTCCCCCGTGAAGATAAACATGGTCCCCGTCAGGGGGATGAACGACGACGAGATCCTGGACTTCGCCCGCCTCACCTTCCAAAAGCCCCGCCACATCCGTTTCATAGAGCTGATGCCCTCGGGCCGGACCGAATTCCGGCGCCCCGAGCGGTGCATCCGCTCAGAGGAGATAAAGCGGACCGTGGCCTCCCTGGGAAAGCTCACCCGCCGGAGGTTCCGCGGCAGGGGCCCTTCCCGGAACTACCGCCTGGAGGGCGCCCCCGGGATCCTGGGTTTCATAAGCCCGGTGAGCCACAGCTTCTGCTACCAGTGCAACCGCTTGCGCATGAACGCCGCGGGGAAGATACGGCCCTGCCTCTTCTCCCGGGCCGAGATAGACATCGCCGGGCCGCTTCGGGCCGGGGCCTCAGACGAGGAGCTCATCCGTGTCCTGGCCCGGGCCGTGCGGGAGAAACCCGAGGGCAACGCCCTCTCCCGCCAGCCCGGGAAGGCCGCCATCCCCTCCATGTCCTCCATCGGCGGCTGACGGGGAGTCCAGACTCCTTTCTAAGGGGGGCCAGCCCCTTTTCTAAAATCATCCGAGGCCTTTCGGCGTCCAGACGCCGGGTCCGGCCCTAGCTTTGCCCCATCCGCCTCGAGCCCTCTTTTCGTCCGTCATCCTCTCGGCCCAAGGCCGCCCATGGGTTATAATCTCGGGACAAATGCGAAGGAGGGAAGCGCCATGGAGGAGACGGAAAAGCTGGGCCGCCTCATCGAGCATTGGATAGAGCATAACGAAGGGCATCTGGACTCTTACCTGGACTGGGCTGGAAAGGCCCGGGCAATGGGCAGGGAGGACGTGGCCTCCCTGCTGGAGCAGGTGGCGGCCCGCACGAAGGAAATAGAGGGGCTCTTCCGGCAGGCCAGGAAGGCCCTGTCCTAGCGCTTCCCTTCGCCCACCACGACCATCTTCACCCAGGGAATCTCGCTCCGGATGCGCTCGTTCAGGGCCTCCACGAGGCCCACCCGGGTGCCGTGTCAGCGGTAGCAGTACCCCACGGGCCGGATGCGGACCTTCTCGCCCTGGACGTCCATGAACTCGACGTCCCCTCCCATGAGGGTAAACTGCGGCTTTACTTCCTCGATGATTTCCTTGATGCGCTCGATGTCTCCCCCGCGGTCCATGCCCCCAAAGGCTACCCTATCCGGGTGGGGGATTTCAACCGTTTTCCCTGCCAGGTGTCCCGCTCACGAAGGCGCCTTTCCACGTCCCGGAGAATCCGGTGCCTGCTCCGTCCCCACCGGGGGGCGATGAGGATATCGTCGGGAGCGGTGGCAAAGAGCCTCTGAAGCACGATGCCGGGCGAGAGCCGCTCGATGAACTCCGCCAGGAAATCGAGGAATTCCTCGTAGCCCAGCACGGGGAAGGGCTCGCGCCGGTAGTTCTCGGCAAGGGGCGTGCCCTCTATGACCTGGAGCTGGTGTATCTTCAGGAAACCGAGCCCCAGATGCGAGACCTCGTCGGCTATCTGGAGGGTCTCTTCCCTGCTCTCCGTGGGGAAACCCACGATGGTATGGGCCCCCACGTGGATGCCCCGCCCCCGGGTCATGTCCAGGGCGCGGAGGAAACAGGCGTAATCGTGCCCGCGGTTGACGTACCGGAGGGACTTGTCGTGAATGCTTTGAAGGCCGTACTCCAGAAGGACGAAGCTCTCGCGGGCGATGTCCTCAAGGAGGGCCAGCTTCTCCTCGTCCACGCAGTCCGGCCTGGTGCCGACGGCCAGGCCCACCACGGAGGGCTGGGCCAGGGCCTCCCTGTAGAGGCTCTCCAGGGTCTCCACCGGGGCATACGTGTTGGTATAGGCCTGAAAATAGGCCAGAAACTTCCGGGCTCCGTAACGGCGTCCGAGATAGGCGATGCCCCCGCGGACCTGCTCGCCCACGGGCAGGGTGGGGCGGCAGGCCCCGGGCTTGAAGCTCTCGTTGTTGCAGTAGGTGCACCCCGTGACGTTCAGGGTACCGTCCCGGTTGGGGCAGGTGAAACCCGCATCGACGTTGACCTTCTGGACCATGGCGCCGAAGGTGTGCTTCGCCCACGAACCGAAGGAGTTGTACCGCTGGCGCATGCTTCATTATCCCCGTTTTCAGAAAACCCTGTCAAACCAGCCAACGGGCTGCGCGACAGGCCACGGCCCCCAACGATTCATCATTGAAACGGCGAGCAAACGTGAAACCTCTGGAGATTCAGGGGCCGTGCCCGCCGCAAGCGGCGTATCCTGAGGACCGGGAACACGGAAAGTTGTGCAGGTTGCTGTGTCAAAGCGGTCTCGATGTTTAATCGGGGCGGGCCGCGCCCTGTCGACGACTCAACATGAGGACAGGAGCACGGAAAAACTCTGTGTGCTTGTCAAAGCCGCTGCGATGTTTGACCGCTGCGGAACTGTGTCCACCCTTCATAAAGGTTTCATAGTTTCTTTAAAAAGTCTTCACAGAGTTTCGGTATTCTGAAACCATGATGCAGTCGAAAAACTTTTCACGGAGGTTTCACGATGAAGAAGGTTCTGGCGGTATTGGCGGCGGTGGCCGTTCTGGGCGTGGGCGCGACGGCCTTTGCCAACTGGGCCGGAGGCCCGGGCTCCGGCTACATGGGCGGCTATGGCATTATGGGCTCCGGCCCCGGCTACATGGGCGGGTACGGCCACATGATGGGTTATGGTCCCGGGTATGGGCACATGATGGGCTATGGGTATGGGCCGGGCTACGGCGTGGACCAGAAGACCCTTCAGGAGACAGCCGACCTGAGGCAGGAGATTCAGAGCAAGCAGCTTGAGTACAGCGAGGCCCTGAAGGCCGGAAACGAAAAGAAGGCCGACAAGCTGGCCCGGGAGCTCAACGACCTGACGCAGAAGTTCTCCGCCACGGCCCCCACGGCCGCCTACGGCTACGGCTGGGGCTGTTTCTAGCGAGAGGGCGAATCACAGGGTAACCCCGTAATAACCGTTCATGGCGAAGGCCCCCCCAAAAGGGGGCCTTCTTTTTTGGAGGGTCGGCCTTTCGTCCGGCGGCTTTCCCCCGGAGGCCTCATCCGTCGGTGCGATGGGCGTGGCCGCATAAAAAAAGGGACCCCGGCGGGGTCCCTCTTTTTATGAAATGCGGTGTTCCGTGCGGCTTTTAGATGTCGAAGTAAAGGAAGAACTCGTGGGGGTGGGGGCGGAGCCTCAGGGCGTCCACCTCGGCCATCCTCTTGTACTCCATCCACTTCTCGATGGCGTCGGCCGTAAAGACGTTGCCCTTGAGCAGGAACTCGTGGTCCCTGGACAGGGCGTCCAGGGCGGTATCCAGGGAGTGGGGCACCGTGGGGATGGCGGCCAGCTCCTCGGGCGGGAGGTCGTAGAGGTCCTTGTCCATGGCCTCGCCGGGGTCAAGCTTGTTCTCGATGCCGTCCAGGCCGGCCATGAGCATGGCGGCGAAGGCCAGGTAGCCGTTACAGCTGGGGTCGGGGAACCGGACCTCTATCCTCTTGGCCTTGGGCGAGGGCGTGTACATGGGGATGCGGACGGAGGCGGAGCGGTTTCTGGCCGAGTAGGCCAGAAGCACCGGTGCTTCGAAGCCCGGGACCAGGCGCTTGTAGCTGTTGGTGGTGGGGTTGGTAAACGCGGTCAGGGCCGGGGCGTGCTTGATGATGCCGCCTATGTAGTGCAGGGCCAGATCGGACAGGCCCGCGTAGCCGTTTCCGGCGAAGAGGGGCTTGCCCTCCTTCCAGATGCTCTGGTGCACGTGCATGCCCGAGCCGTTGTCGCCGAAGAGGGGCTTGGGCATGAAGGTGACGGTCTTTCCGTACTTGTAGGCCACGTTCTTGGTGATGTACTTGAAGAGCATGAGCTTGTCGGCCATCTCCATCAGGGGGCTGAACCGCATGTCTATCTCGCCCTGCCCGGCGGTGGCCACCTCGTGGTGCTGGGCTTCCACGATGATGCCGCTGGCCTCCATCACGTGCACCATCTCCGCCCGCATGTCCTCCAGCTTGTCGGTGGGCGGGACCGGGAAGTAGCCCTCCTTGTGGCGGGGCTTGTAGCCCAGGTTGGGGCACTCCTCGCGGCCGGAGTTCCATATGCCCTCGACGCTGTCCACCATGTAGTAGGCGGAGTTGGCCGTCTGGTCGAAACGGACGTCGTCGAAGATGAAGAACTCGGCCTCCGGGCCGAAGAAGGCGGTGTCGCCGATGCCGGTGGACTTCAGGTACTTCTCGGCCTTCTGGGCGATGAAGCGGGGGTCGCGGCTGTAAGGCTCCTTGGTCACGGGGTCCACGATGTTGCAGACCATGGAGAGCGTGGGGAGCTTGCGGAAGGGGTCCATCATGGCCGTGGAGGGGTCCGGCACGATGAGCATGTCCGAGGCGTGGATGGCCTGCCAGCCCCGGATGGAGGAGCCGTCAAACCCCAGGCCCTCCTCGAAGGTGTTCTCCTGAATCTCGTGGACCGGGACCGAGAAGTGCTGCCAGATGCCGGGGAAGTCGATGAACTTCAGGTCCACCATGGCCACGTTGTTCTCCTTGGCAAACGTCAATACTTCCTTGGGCGTCATACTGCCTCCTCAGAAAATGAAAAGTTTCGGGCGCACAGGCGCGTCGTTTCCCACGGTCGGGCACCGGAGCCGATATAAAAACGACGGCAAACGGTTGCCGTGTGTCACCCATCATATCCGAAGCTTTACGTTTTTGTCAAGGGTCCCCCGGGGGGCTCTTCCGGCCAGGGGGGTCAGTCCTCCGCCTGCACGTCCTTCTCCAGGACGTCGTCTATCCAGGAGATGGCCGCCGAGACGGTGGGAAAGCCGATGGTGCTGGTCAGAAGCAGAAGGGTGTGGTAGAGCTCCTCGGGCCTGGCGCCGGCCTCCATGGCCCTGCGGGCGTGGGAGTGCACGGCCCCTTCGCTGCGGATGGCCGCGGCGGCGGCAAGCTGCACGAGCTGCGACGTCTTCTCCTCCAGGGGCCCGGCGGCTCGGGAGGCCTTCCCCAGGTTGCTCAGGGCCTCGTGGTACTCGGTGAAGCTATCCCGGATGTAACGGTACTGACGCGGCAACTTCGCCATGGTGTCCTCCCGTGCTCAGCGCACAAGCTCCTCGCCCGCCCTCCGGGCGTCCCGAAGGGCGGTGGGGTGTTTGCGTATTTCTCCCTTGGCGTCCACTCCCAGGTAGCTCAACGTGCGGTGCTCCGGGACGCTTATGCTGCGGAAGAAGGCCGTGGCCGAGGCCTCCGCGCACCGCACGCCCTGCTCCTTCTTCATTCCCCCCACCAGGAGGAGGAGCCCCTTCCTGCCCTCCGGCCCCGCCGGGATGGGTTTTCCGAGGAGGTATTTCTCGCACCAGAAGGCCTGGCACCGGTCCACCATGGCCTTGGCCTGGGCCGAGAGGCCCATGAAGTAGATGGGGCTTGCCAGGATGATGCGGTCGGCCTCCCGGAGGGCCTTGTAGATGGCGTTCATGTCGTCCTGGAGGATGCAGACCCCGCTCTCCTCGCATCCGCCGCAGTTCTGGCACGGGATGAGCTCCACGGCGTTGAGGTCGAACACCCGGGCCTCCCCGCCGGCGCCCGCCACGGCCTCCCCGAGAAGAAGCTCCGTGTTGCCCCCCTTGCGGGGGCTGCCCTGAAAGGCCACGACCCTCACTCCTTCCGGTCTTCCTTCTCCGCCCGCTTGAGCTCGATGCCCCGCTGGATGACCTCCTTCATATCGGCCAGGTTGGTCGTCAGGCCCCACCAGCCGTACTTGAAGGCGATGTAGTCCGGGGCGCCGGTCATGGCCGACGAGTAGCGGGCCGTGTTGCCGTAGAAGAGCCACTGCTTCACCCACATCCGCTCGATGGCCTCATCGAAGGGGTTTTCCCTGTCGGCCAGGCCCTCGTCCCACGCCCTGAGGAGGAGCTTCGTGGCGGCCAGGGTCATGGCGTCGGTCTCCTTGAGGGTGTTGTCCATCTCGGCGAAGTGGTCCGTCACCCACCGGGTGCTGTGGCAGCCCTTGCAGACGGCCATCATCTTTTCCTTCCTGGCCGCCTGCTCCTTCTTGCCTATCAGGTATTCCGAGGCCGGCTTGCCCGTGAAGGTGGTGGGCAGGGGCAGGTCGTCGGCGTTTCTGATGACCGTGGTGTCGCCGGACTTGGGCTGCGGGTGCGTATAGATGAGCCCGAACAGCCGCACCCACAGGCGGGCGCCGAAGTCGTGGGAGCGCTCGGCCAGGACGTTGCCCGCCGGGGTGACCAGGAGGCTCACGTGGCAGACCGAGCAGGTGGGGGCGTTGAAGTCCTCGCCCACGGTCCAGGGGACATTGGTGTAATTGAAGTCGCTCTCGAAGGTCTCGAAGATGTTTCCGTGCTTGCTCTCCTTGTAGACGTTCCAGGCGGGCACGTCGGGCTCCAGGTGGCACTGCGCGCAGGTGTAGGGCATGCGGGCCATCTGGATGCTGAAGGAGTGCCGGGCGTGGCAGGACGTGCAGCAGCCCTTGGTGCCGTCGGGGTTCAGCCTTCCCACGCCGTCATTGGGCCAGTTTGTCAGCTCCGGCACCTCTATGACGCCCATGGCGGTCTTGACCTTCCTCGTGCCCGTCACCTTCACTTCGGAGCCGTGGCAGTGGAAGCACGCCTCGTTTCGGGTGCTGTAGGAGGCCGGCGTGGAGGTTATGGTGAGGTTCTCCACGGACTTCTCTCCGATGACGGAGTCCACCAGGGTGTGGTAGACGGGGTTGTTCTGGAGGTTGCCCCAGGCGTTGGCCTTCTTGGAGCCGGCGTACTGGTCAACCTCGACGGGGTGGCAGGTGGCGCAGTCCCGCGGGGAGACCACGACGTTGATGGTGTAGCCGAAGTGGTTGAAGCTGTCGGTGTGCTTGTCGGTGTTGCGGCTGTGGCACTCGTAGCAGCCCACCGCGGAGTCCCTGAGGTTCTCCGGGACGTTCCGGGCGGAGACGCGGCGCTCCGACTTGGCCTTTTCCATGGCCTCGGCCGGGGTCGTCCCGGAGTGCCTGCTTATCTTCCAGTCGGCGACGATGCCCGGGGTCACGCTCTCGTGGCACCCCAGGCAGGCCTGGGTCTCGGAGCTTACGGGAGGCTCGGAAGCCGCCGCGGCCAGTGCACCGAAAAGGACCCAAACCAGTGTGAAAGCGAGAGCCTTCTTTTCCATGTTTTCCCCCCTTCCTGTCACATCCGGATTATTCCGCCGAAAAAGCCCGCCTTTTTCTTCCTAAATGCTATGTGGCAAGGGGGCTATTGTCAAGAAGGGAAGGCCATCGGGTAGTGCACCGGTCCGCCCGGCGGCGAGTCGGTCCGCCCGGTGGCGGTCGGTCCGCCCGGTGGCGGTCGGCGCACGGACCTACTCCTCTTTCACGTCTCGCCCGTCCGCCGCGGCCTCCACGAGGGCGGTGCTTTCGGACTTCTCTATGAGTGCGTCCATGTCGATGAGGATGATGAGCCTGTCATCGAGCTTGGCGATGCCCTGGATGAACTCCGTGGCCACCTCCGCGTTGAGATTCGGGGCCTCCTCCACCGTGCTGGGCGGAATGCGCAGGACCTCGGAGACGGAATCGACCATGAGCCCCACGATGACGCCCCGGACGTCCATGACGATGATGCGGGACTTCTCGTCGCTCTGTTTCTCGGGCAGGCCGAAGCGCTTCCTCAGGCTCACCACCGGGATGACCCGTCCCCTGAGGTTGATGACCCCCTCGACGAAGGGCGGGGCCTTGGGCACCCGGGCTATGTCGGTCATCCTGTTGATCTCCTGCACCTTCAGGATGTCCACGGCGTAGTCTTCGCTGCCCAGGGCGAAGGTGACAAGCTGAAGGATATCCTCCCGGTCTCTCAGGTGCTCTGGCATAGGTCCTCCTCCGCGGGGTTGCGCCCCCGCCGGGCTTTATACGGAACCCACGATTTCATGCGCCATCTCCTCCAGGGAAAGCACTTTGTCGGCCAGGCCCGCCTCCACCACAGCCCGGGGCATGCCGTAGACCACGCAGCCGCTTTCTTCCTGGGCGAAGACCGAGCCCCCGTGCCCCTTTATGGCGCGGGCGCCCGTGAGCCCGTCATCCCCCATGCCCGTCAATATCACGCCCAGGACCCGGCCGTCATAGAGCTCGGGGACGGAGACCATCAGGGCGTCCACCGAAGGGTGAAACAGATGCTGGGTGGATTTCTCCGGCGTTATCCTCGCGCGCACCTCCCGGCCCAGCTTCTCGACCCTCATGGTTCCCCATCCGGGAGCCACCAGGGCCAGGCCGGCCTTGACGAGGTCGCCGTCCCGCGCCTCCCGGACCTCCAGGGCGCTTATCTCGTTGAGCCTCTCGGCGAAGGGCCGGGTGAAGCTCTCCGGCATGTGCTGCACGATGAGGACGGGGACGGGCAGGTTTTCCGGAAGCCGGGGCACGAGCTCCTGAAGCGCCTTGGGCCCGCCCGTGGAGGTCCCGATGGCCACCACATCCGCCCGCTTCGAACGGGCGGGACGATGGGGGGCGTCCTCGATGGCGACGACCGGCTTGCTGTCCGGCGCGGGGAGGCGGATGACCTTCCTGCGGGCCAGGTACTTTATCTTCTCTATCAGGACCTTCTCTATCTTGAGGATGTTGACCGAGAGGTCCGAGAGGTTCTTCGGGATGAAGTCCACCGCCCCCATCTCCAGGGCCTCAAGGGTGACCCTGGCCCCTTCGGTGGTCAGGGAGCTGACCATGACCACGGGCAGGGGGTTTTCCTCCATGATGTAGCGGAGGGCCCGGAGCCCGTTCATCCGGGGCATTTCCACGTCCAGGGTGACGATGTCCGGCTTGAGGGTCTTTACCTTGGCGATGGCCTCCACGCCGTCGCGGGCGGTGCCGGCCACCGTGATTTCGGGGTCGGAGGACAGCATGACGGAGAGGGCATGGCGCATGAAGGCCGAATCATCGACCACCAGGACCGTGACCATCAGAACCCGAATTCCCTGAGAAGGTCGTCTACGTCGTCCTGCGAGATGTTCTGGGCCACCTTCCTCTTCTGCTCCTGCCGCTCGGACTTGACGCCGAAGGTGGTAATGAGGCCCACCAGCTCGGTCTCGATGGAGTTGACGAGCTCGATGACCCGCCTGATGCTCTGCCCGGTGACGTCCTGGTACTCCTGGGCCAGCATGATGTCCGTGAGGTCGCGAAGCAGGGAGTCCTTGAAATCCGAGAGATACTGCACGGCCCCCTTGGGGGAGCGTATCCGTTTTACGTTCCGGGTGAACTCCGGAAGGTCGCCCATGTATTTCTCGGCGATGCCCATGGTGCGGTTTGCCGCCTCTTCGGTCTTGCTGATGACCAGCTCCAGGCTGTCCACCGCCTGGGGAACCTCATGGTCGGCTATCTTGCGCAGGCGGGGGTCCAGCATCTCCCGGAACTCCTTTATGGAGTCGTGGAGCTTCCGGGTGACCCGCCCTATCTGGTAGTACAGCTCGCCCTCGGTGGACTGCATGAGCTCGGTGAGGATGACGTCGGCCCGCTGGTAGTCGTGGGCGTCCAGCACGTCGAGGAGCTCCACCAGGGAGTTGATGAACTGCCCCTTGGTTTCGTCCTCCGAGGCCTTCCGGGCCAGATGGTCCCTGGCCGCCTGTATGGCGTTCTCCCGGGGCTGGGCTGCCTCCCGGACGCCCCCGCCTCCGGGCGCTGGCAAAGGGGCGGGCTCCTCCCCGGGTGCCTGGAGGGCGGCCTTGCCGCCCTCCAGGGAAGGGCGTTGCCCCTGAGGGGGCGCCTCGGCGCCGGGGTCCTCTTGCTCCAGGGCGTCCATTTCCCTGCCCAGGGCCCCGGTGTCCACCAGGTTTTCCGTGTTCAGGAGGATGACCAGGCGGTCCCCGTGCCGGGCCACGCCCTCGACGCGCTCTATGTTGTCCTTGACGAACCCCTCGGCGGCCTCGATGGCGGACTCCTCGATATTGAGGACGCTGGTTATCTCGTCCACCAGGACGCCGAAGGTCTGCCGCTCGTCGGCCAGCACGATGATCTTGGCCCCGCCGCCGTCCTCCCCCGCCTTGAGCGAGACCAGCTCCTTGAGGTCCACGACGGGGATGACCCTGCCGCGGAGGCTGATGATGCCCTTCATGTAATGGGGCGCCTGGGGCAGTGCGGTGATGCCCGGGGTGTTGATGATTTCCCGCACCCTCAGGATGGGTACGGTGAACTCGCTCTCGCTCAGCTTGAACCCTATGTATTGTGGCATTGTCCTACCCCCGCGTACTCAGACGGCCGCAAGGCCCGTTATGGTTCTCACCATGCTCGCGGGGTCCAGGATGAGGACGATGCGGCCGTCCCCGGTTATGGTGGCCCCCAGGATGCCGGTGGCGTCCGTGTCGATTCCCTCGATGGCCTTTATGACCACCTCTTCCTGCCCCAGGAGCTCGTCCACCGCCACGCAGAACCGCCGGTCCCCGATGGCGATGACGATGACGTACCGGTCGTCCTTCTCCGCCGGGGCGCCTCCGGAGCCCAGCATCTCGGCCAGCTCGGCCACCGGGTAGACCTTCTCGCGGATGGTGATGACGCTGTTGCCGGTGACGTCCCGGATGTCCGCGGCGGCCGTCTTCAGGGTCTCCTCCACCGCGCCCAGGGGGAGGGCGTACTGCACGCCGGAGGCCCGCACCATGAGGGCCTGGATGATGGCCAGGGTGAGGGGGATGGTGATGCGCACGGTGGAGCCGACTCCGGGGGTGGTCAGGATTTCCACGAAGCCGTTGAGCTTGGCGATGTTGGTCTTCACCACGTCCATGCCCACCCCGCGGCCCGAGAGCTCGGTGGCCGTCTCCACCGTGGAGAAGCCCGGCAGGAAGAGGAGCCCCAGGGCCTCCTTGTCGGTCATCCTCTGGGCCGCCTCCTCGGCTATGAGGCCCCTGCTCACGGCCCTGGCCACCACCTTCGCGCTGTCGATGCCCCGCCCGTCGTCGGAGACCTCGATGACGATGTGGTTGCCCTGCTGGTAGGCCGTGACGTCCACGAGGCCCTTGGCCGGCTTGCCCAGCCCCAGGCGCTCCTCCACGGGCTCGATGCCGTGGTCGATGGCGTTACGGATGATGTGCACCATGGGGTCGTTGATGCGCTCGATGACGGAGCGGTCCACCTCGGTGCCCTCGCCGGAGATGTTCAGGTAGACCTCCTTGCCCAGCTTCTGGGATATGTCCCTGACCAGGCGGGGGAACTTGCCGAAGACCTTCTTGATGGGCTGCATGCGCATCTTGGTGACGGCAAGCTGCATGTCGGCGGTCACCAGGTCGAGGAAGGCCACGGTCTCCTGAAGCCCCGCCACCTGCCGGTCGTCGCCGTACCGTCCCTCCAGGTAGGCGGCGATGTTCAGGAGCCTGTTTCTCACCAGGACGATCTCGCCGGTGAGGTTCATGACCTTGTCTATTCTCTCCACGTCCACCCGGAGGGTCTGAAAACCGCCGCCCTCCCGCCCCTTGGGCGCGGCGCCCCCGCCGGGCTTGGGCGCGGGCTCCCTCGGGCCTTCCTCCGGAACGGGCAGGGCCTCGGGCAGGTCTTCGGGCGGGGGATGGGCGAGGACCTCTTCGGGGCCCGGTGCGCCCGTCGCCTCCTTCCCCTCCGGCGGCCGCTCCTGGTCTCCTTGCGCCCCATCCTCGGGCGCCTTGCCCTCCAGGGCTTCCTCCAGCTCCCGGATGAGGGGAGCGATGTCCTCCTCCGCCCCGTCCCTCTGCTTGATATGAAGGAGCAGGACCTTGAGCATGTCCACAGCGCGCAGGATGAGGCTGATGAGCTCCGGGGAGATTTCCATCTCCCCGTCGCGGAGTTTCTTCAGGAGCTCCTCGCTCTTGTGGGAGACCTCCACGATGGCGGCCAGGCCGAGGAAGCCGGCGGCCCCTTTCAGGGTGTGGACCCCCCGGAATATCTCGTTGAGGATGTCCCTGTCGTGGCCCCTTTCCTCAAGCTGCACGAACAGGGGGTCGACCTTCTCCAGGGTCTCCTCGGCCTCGGTGACGAAGTCCTGAAGTATCTCGTCCATGCCGTCAGACATCTGAGCGCTCTCTCCGGGGCACCGCGTGGCCTACGCCATCTTCTGGAAGATCTTTTCCATCTTCTCCTTGAGGGTTTCGGCGGTGAAGGGCTTGACGATGTAGTTGTTCACGCCCGCCTGTATGGCCGCCACCACTCTCTCCTTCTCGCTCTCGGCGGTCACCATGAGGATGGGGAGGTTCTTGAGGTCCGGGTCGCTCCTGATTTTCTTGAGGAACACCAGGCCGTCCATGGTGGGCATGTTCCAGTCGGTCACCACGAAGTCGATGCCGCCGGCCTTGAGCTTCTCGAAGGCTTGGGCGCCGTTTTCGGCCTCCTCCACGTTGTCGTACCCCAGCTGCTTGAGGATGTTCTTGACGATGCGCCTCATGGTGGAGAAATCGTCCACCACGAGTATCTTCATGTTCTGGTCAGGCATTGACGCCACCTCCCTTGGAGAAAATGTCAGCGAGTATTTTCTTGATGTTCTGGGAGACCGCCTCGGCCGTTACGGGTTTGACCAGGTAGCCGTTGGCCCCGGCCTCCAGGGCGAAGGCCTTCTCCCCCTCGTCGTCCTCCGTGGTGACCATGAGGATGGGGATGTGCCGGGTGGCCTCGCTGGCCCGCATGTTCCGGCAGAGCTCCAGCCCGTCCATGAAGGGCATGTTCAGGTCGGTCATCACGAGGTTGATGGTCTCCCTGCCGAGCTTCTCCATGGCCTCCAGGCCGTTTTCGGCGTAGGCCACTTCGTAGCCCTTGGCCTTCAGGTACAGGCCCAGGATTTTCCTCGTCGTCCTGTCGTCGTCAACTACCAGAATCTTCACCACACCCTCCTTACACCTTCTCGTAGACCAGGACCTTGTCGAAGGTCACGGGCCTGAAGGCGCGCGTCACGTTGTGCAGGCTCTCGGAGGAACCGATGAACAGGAAGCCGCCCGGCCTCAGGCTGTCGTAGAGGATGGAGACGGCCCTCTGCTTGGCCCTGTCGTCGAAATAGATGAGGACGTTCCTGCAGAATATGACGTCCATGTTCTCCAGCTCCGGCCTGCGCGCGCCGTCCATGAGGTTTATGTCCGTGAGCCGGACGGAGCCTTTCGCCTCGGCGTTCAGGGCGAAGGCGTCCTGTCCCTGCTGCGTGAAGTACTTCTTCATGTATGCCTCCGGGACGTTCCGGACGGCATAGGAGTTGTACACCCCCCGGCGGGCGGCCTCCAGGGCCCCGCGGCTGATGTCGGAGCCCAGGATGTCGGCCTTGACGAAGGGCCTCTTCTCCCGCATGACGAGCGAGACGGTGTAGGGCTCCTCTCCGGTGGAGCAGGCCGCGGACCAGATGCGCACGTCCTGGCAGCCCTTCTTGTACTGGATGACGCGAGAGACGATGGACTCCACCAGGACGTCGAACTGCTGGGGCTCCCGGAAGAAGAACGTCTCGTTGGTGGTGATGGCGTCGAAGAGCCGCACGCACAGCTTGCCGTTGGGCGTGTACCGGACCAGGTGGAAGAGCTCGTCGTAGCTCTGCAGGTTGTATTCCTCCAGGACCTTGATGAGCCTGTTTTCCACAAGGTACTTCTTCGTAAGCGGGATATGGATGCCCGTCTTGTCGTAGATGAACTCGCTATAGAGCTGGAAGGTCGCCTCACTCAGCTCCCTGGCCATCCCGCCCTCTCCAGAAAACCGGCTACCGCGTTGCGGACCGCCTCCTCGGGATGTTCCCTCAGGGCCGAAAGCGTCCGGCGGGATTCCTCGTCTCCCCACGCCGCCATGGTTTCCACGGCGGCCAGGACGACCGGGACCTCGGGGTCCTGAAGGAGAGGGCGAAGCGCCTTCAGGGCCTCCTCGCTCCGGTGGCGTCCCAGGGCCCGCGCGCCATGGACGCGTACCCACATGTCCTGGTCTTCAAGAAGCGGAAGAACGTGGGCCAGGGAAGGGCCCATCTCACCCATGGCCAGGGCAACGGCCCTTCTGACGGCGGCCTCGGGGTCCCCGGCGGCCTCAAGCAGGCACGCCCGGGCCCTTTCGTCCGCGGAGGCGCCGAGCCCGGCCAGGGCCGAGAGCCGCACGTCCAGGTCCTCGTCGCCGGAAAGGGCGAGAAGCGTTTCAAGGTCCTGGGAGTACCGGCCCACCGCCTCCCGCACGGCCGGGGGCAACTCCCCCAGGCGGCCAGTCAGCTCCTGGGGCACGAGGGCGAGGACCGCCTTGACGGTCTCGTCCCGGACGTCCTGGTAGGGTTCCCGGGCCATCTGCTCAAGCAGGGCCGTGACGTACCGGGGGTCCCCGCTTCGGCCGAAGGCGGCGGCGGAGGTCTTCCGGATGTGCCCGTCTTCGTCGGAGAGGCCGCCTTCGGCCAGCGAGGCCAGGGCGGCCCCGGTGCCGATATTGGCCAGGGCGCCGGCACAGGCCCGCCGGACGTCCCGGGTGTCGGACTCCATGTGCTTGATGAGGACCGGGACGGCGTCCTCGCACCGCATCTCCCCCAGGAGCTCCGCGGTGATGACCCGGCCCTTGAAGCGGGTCTTCGGGTCGCTCAGGACCTGGACGAAGACCTCGTGGCAGCCGAAGGACCTGAGGTAGTTCATGACGGCGTAGAGCCTCTCTTCCTCCTCCGGAACGGAGCGGTCCAGGGAGCCCGCCACATCGATGACGTCCGGCACGGCCCGGTACTCGCTGAGGTCGGCGAGTCCCTTCAGGGCTATGAACTTCTCCTCCCACCCCGAAACCCAGAACATCTCCCTCAGCAGCTCCCCCACGCCCGACATCGAGGGGGTCACGCCCACCTGCACCAGGCTCTTCAGCGCCGCCAGCTTCTCCTCCCCCTCGGAGGAGGAGATATGCCGGAAAAGGGCGTCGGCGGCCTCGATGGAGCCCAGCCGGCCCAGGGACTCCACGGCCGCGAGCCTGAGGGGCTTGGAAGCCGTGGCAAGCAGCTCCTCGACACTGCCGACGGCCCCTTCCGCCCGGAGCCTTCCCAGGGCCTCCAGCGCGGCAAAGCAGACCCATTCCTCGTCCTTGAGGGCCTCCAGGAGCCCGGTGACGCCCCGATCGTAGCGGAGCTCCCCGACGGCACGCACCGCCGCCGCACGCACGTTGGGGTTGGGGTCCCGCACCAGGGGGGCCGCCTTCTCCGGGATGACGTTTTCCTTGATGTCGGCCAGCAGGTCCAGGCTGAACTTCCTGATGTCCTCGTCCTTGTCCTTCAGGAGCGGATAGAGAAGCGGCACCGAGACCGCTCCCAGCTCCCTCAGGATGACCATGGCCGTGTTTCTCAGGTAGGAGTCTTCCCTGAGAAGGGGTATCACCATGTAGGCCACCACTTCCCCGCCGATGGCCACCAGGGAGCGCATGGCAGCGTCCTGCACGCCCAGGTTGCCGTCCTTGAGCGCCTTGAGAAGGGGGTAGACGGCCCGCTCGTCGGCCCCGGAGAGGGCCAGGGCCGCCTTCCGCCGCGTCCGGTCCTCCGCATGGGACAGGTCCTCGATAAGCCTCTCGATGTCTTTTTCTTCGTTCATTATGGGGTATTGTACGAAGGGGTCTTTCGAAAGAAAATGTTCATAATCACATTTTTCCTCCGGCTGCCCTTGAGGCATCGGGCCGGATTTGTCATACTGGGTAAAAGGCATCGAAAGGAGGCAGCAATGAAAGAGGCACATAACGGCGATACCGTGAAGGTCCATTACACCGGGAAGCTCGAGGACGGCACCGTCTTCGACTCCTCCGAGGAGAGGGGGCCCCTGAGCTTCACCCTGGGGCAGAAGCAGCTCATACCGGGTTTCGAGCAGGCCGTGCTGGGCATGTCCGAAGGTGAGAGCAAGACCGTGACGGTCCCTCCCCAGGAGGCCTACGGTGCCCGCAGGGAGGACCTCGTCCTGAAGGTGGAGAAGGAGAAGTTCCCTCCTCAGATAACCCCCGAGGAGGGCAAGGTCCTGAGCCTGCGGCAGCAGGACGGCGGGGTAATCGAGGCGGCCATCGTCGACGTAGGCGACGATACGGTGACCCTGGATGCCAACCACCCCCTGGCGGGCAGGGACCTTACCTTCGAGATAGAGCTGGTCGAGGTGGCCTAGGGAAGGTGCGCGCCTTGCGATGAGCCCCGGTCTCCCGCAGGCGCGGGAGGCCGGGCTGCCGCGCTACTGGATGCCTATCTGGAACATGCTCTCCAGGTCGTGCCGGGAGTAGGCGCGGAACGCAAAGAGAGTTTCGGTCTTCCGGATGCCCTCCAGCCTGAGCATCCGCCTGGTGACGAGGTCCGCAAGGCTCTCGTTGTCCTTCACCCGCAGGACGGCGGCAAGGTCGTACCTGCCGGCGACGGAGTAGGCCTCCGAGACCCCTTGCATCCCGGCCAGCTGTTCGGCCACCTCGGGTATCCTGTCCCGGGAGACTTCCATGAGGACGATGGCGGTTACTGTGGGGGCTCCTCTCTCCGTGTGGTTTCTTCCTCCAGCCGGGCGTTCTTCCTGAACTCCTCTATGGCCTGTTCCGCGCTCGGGCGGTCATGCCGCCTCACGAGGATTTTTATCTCCCCCATGCGCCCCACGTTGACGGGGTAGGGCCCCACCCTCAGGGAGCGGGTCCTGACGGGGATGCCGCCGCTTTCCAGAAGGTCCTTGAGTATCTCCCCTTCCACGGGGTCCGTGGTCGCGAAGACCTCCACCCACTCTTCCTCTTCGGGGCGATGCCCCTCATCTCTCCACATGAAACTCCTCCACCGTGCCTCTTTCAAGATAATAACGCATTTTCCCGGGGGCGGTCATTCCTTCTTCTCCCCGGGAAAGAATACCCTGGCGATGTGGTAGCGGTTCTCCGCGAACCAGCGGTAAAAGGCCCGGGAGACGCTTTCGGAGCCGGGAAGGTCGAAGAAGCGGGCCAGATGGTGGTATCTCCTGAGGCGCCTGAGCACTTCGGGCAGGGCTTGTTCTCCGGAGAGGATGGAGCCGTCGGGCAGGACAAGCTGCATGGCTTGCATGCAGACGGCCCGCTTCACCCCGGGGAACCTCTCCGGCAGGTCCTCGCTCTGGCAGGGGTAGGGCTCGAAGGCGTCCTTGCGGGCGTTGTCCCGAATCCACCGGACGGCGTTCCGGCAGACGGGGCACTGGGCGTCGTAGATGAGAATGGCTGTTCCGGCTTTCTTCCCGCTCATATTCCCACGCTAGTATCAGTCTCCAGCCGAAGGCAAGCCGCTTGAGCGCTGAGGCGGGGGCTCCGCTGCCCGGGCCAGGGCCTCTTTCCTCAGGCCCGCCCCGATGACCACCAGACGACCTTCGCCGAGGGGCCCGGCAAAGGGGGCAAGCTCGACCCGGCGGGATGCGAGGTCGGCCCTCAGGGGACCCTCCCGGGCAAGGAACAGCCCCTTTGCCCGCACCACCTGCCCGAAGGTCCCCCGGCGCAGTTGCTCAAAGAGCCCCTCCACCCAGGAGCGCGGCACCCGGGCGGCGATGCGGAGCGAAACGGTCTCGAAGGGCAGGGCGTGGCTCCCGTGGGGCGGCCTTCCCCGGACCCGGGGCGCCCAGGGCGCTCCGCGGGCAAGAAGGGGGGCATGGTGCTCCGGGAGGCGGGCCATCACCGTGCGAAGAAGAAGGGCGCCGGGGTTCAGGGCCTCGATGAGACCCTCGGCCTTCCTAATGGCCTCCTCGGCGGCAAGGTCTGTCTTGTTCAGCAAAACCACGTCGGAGGCCCGGACCTGCTCCGCAAAAAAGGGCCCGTAGACATCGGCCTCGTAAAGCTCGGCGAAGTCCGTGGCATCGGCGATGCCCACCACGGTGGCGCGCTCGAGGGCAAGCTCTTCCAGGACGGCCAGCACCCCGCCCGGGGAGGCCACCCCGCTGGGCTCGATGACAAGGTGCTCCGCCGCGTGCTCTTTGAGGGCCTCGGTCAGCGCTCCGGCGAGTTCCTGTCTCAGGGTGCAGCAGACGCACCCGCTTGGAAGCTCCACGCTCCGGATTCCCTGGGCGGCCAGGACGGCGCCGTCGAGCCCCGCGCTTCCGAAATCGTTGACCAGCACCAGGGCCTCCTCGCGGGAGTCCTCAAGAATATTCCGGATGAAAGTCGTCTTCCCCGCCCCCAGGGTGCCGGCGACCACGGTGACCCTCATGAGGATAGTCTAACCGCCGGCGGAGGGGCTTTTCAAAAGCGCGCGCCCCTTGTGGCCCTCAGCCCGGCGGACTCAGGGGGGGAAGGGGCTGCGGGGGCTTGTCTGTGGGAGCCGCCTCTGGAGGTTTGCCCCTGGGGACCTATTTCTTGACGGCGAGCAGGGAGAGGCAGAGCTCGTCCTCCGTTTTCTTCAGCTCCGCGAGCTGTTCCTCGGACATCTCATCCGTGTCGATGTCCGCGCAGGCGAAGGCCAGGAAGACCTTCCCCATCTTTTCTTCGAGCTTGCGCACGGCCTCAAGCTGCTTCTCATCGAGACGGGCCAGGCTGCATATCATGGCGGACCTCCCGCGGCTTTTGCCCCCATTGTAGGTGGAGGGGAACCCGCTGTCAACGCAAAGACGATGGGCTGCGCCGCACCGTGCCGCCGGATTCTTTTATACTGAGGGCATGACGGCGCGTGCCCGGCTCTCCGCGCTCCTTGATAAGGCGTACCGGAGGATATTTGAGAACGTCTACGGGGAGCCCGCCTCGCTCGAGGTGGAGCGAGCCCTTCTCACGCTGGCCTCCCACTCGGGCGTGCAGAGGCTTGCCCCCGGGGCCTCCGGGAAGGCCTTGGCCCTCCGGCGGGCCCGGGACGAAAAAGGGCGCGAAGCGGCTCTTCTGGAGCTTTACCTTCTTCTTCACCGCGCCGGGGCCGGTTACAGCGGCCCGGAGGAGGCCCGCTTGAGGGCGGGCCGGGGCGTGGGCTTCATCCCCGGGGGGCTTGCCCCCCTTCTTCTGGTCGGGCATCTCCTTGAGCCCTCCTTCCAGGTGGCCGACCTAGGGGCGGCAAACGGGCTTCAGGGCCTGCTTCTTCAGAGCATCGCCCCGCACCGGAAGACCCTCCAGGTGGAGCTTTCCGGCCAGATGGCGCGGACGGGGAGGCTCTATCGGGAGGCCCTGGGCATGGACCCCGGCCGGGTGGAGTGGTTTCACGGGGACATCCTGGACGCCCCGCTTGAGGAGACGGACCTCGTCTACCTCTACCGTCCCGTGCGGCCCGTGGGAGAGGGGAACGACTTTTACCGGGCCCTGGCCGGCAGGCTGTCAGAGACGAGGCGCATCCGGTACGTG
>JARRLN010000035.1 GCA_037386965.1 Nitrospirota bacterium | reverse complement strand
CGATGAACAAAACTTAATAAATACAATTGCAATGGGGCTTCTTGAGGGATCACCACCAACTGGCTTTAATAATGCCCTTTTCGAAAAGCGCTATAAGCAGTTGGAGAAGTATCTTTACAGTAACAAACTTGTCAATATCCGTCTTACACCACTATATGGCGTCAAATCGTTTGCGCAAATCCCCATACAATTTGACGATCAAGTTTCCATCGTAAAACTGACAGACGATGAGATTGCGATGATTCTGAATTCGAATTTAGCACCCAAACGTCTTGTCATGCCTGATGTGGAGCACAGACATTTTCTGCCACAGTATGCCATCAAGATACTATATGAAACAGAAAAACTTGTAGGTGAGTTGCCACCAGGAACACAAGAGGAAGCTGCCAAAAAGGATAAATATTTATCGGGAGATTATGAACAACGCATATTAGATTGCCTACGCCTTTTAAAAACAGGGACTGTTCTCAGTTCCGGCACAGTCTCATATTGCAAACTCATTACTGGAACTATATTCTCAATAGAGAAAATGGAATATAGTCATTTTTTTAGCACCACTTCATTGTCGACAAGAGAGGTTACTGAACTGGTGAATTTATGGAAGCGGACCGGTAAACTGAGAAAGGATTTGCACATTGCGCTGAGACGTTTCGGCGATGCTATTGCAAGGAAAAAACCTGACGACAAAATGATTGATCTCATGATCGCTGCCGAGGCATTGTTTCTGCCTGAGTCTGATGAACTCACGTACAAACTCTCCATGCGCACGGCATATATGCTTGAGCGATCAAAACAGAAACGAAGAGAAGTGTATAGCTTAATGAAAGACGCCTATAAGATACGGAGCAGAATCATACATGGCGCAACTCCCGTCTTGCCATTTAAGGACAGGACGAGCGGGCAACGCTACAATATGCAAGGGTTTACTGTACAAGTTGAGGAGTTGCTACGGAGAGCACTTAAAAAAGCGTTACATGCCTCAGTGGATAGTGGGTGGCCTAAGAAGGGTCCAGATTGGGATTCACTGTTTTTCGGCTCTGGTGGCTGAGGCACTTAATCTCCATTCTGTGTTTCCAAAGTAATTTAACATGTTTTGGCAAGTTTGTCCGATGTGAAGTACAGGAAGAAACTCTCAATCTCTCCGGCTGCCGGGGTGGGCGGACGGCCTATCTCATGCGTCCGAGGAGAAACCGTAGGAGGGTCACCGCAGCCAGGGCGGCCGTCTCGGCCCGCAGGATGAGGGGGCCCAGAGTGGCGGCCTCAAGCCCCCGGGACAGGGCCATCTCGACCTCCGCCCCGGTAAAGCCCCCCTCGGGGCCCACCGCCGCATGGACGTCCCTTCCCTCCGGCGGAAGTTCCGCCTGCCCGAGGGGCCGCCCGCCCTCCTCCCAGAAGATGAACCCCGAAAGCCCCTCCGCCTGGCCGAAGACAAGGTCCGCCTCGGCGGGCGGGCGCACCGCGGGCACGACGGGCCTGCCGCACTGCCGGGCCGCCTCCCGGGCTATCTTCTGCCAGCGTCCAAGCTTCCGGGTCTCGCGCACCTGGGTCCTCTCGGTGATGAGGGGCACTATCTCCTTTACTCCGAGCTCCGTGGCCTTCTGAACCACCAGGTCCATCTTCTGGCCCTTCAGCATCCCCTGAAGGAGGACGATTCCCCCGGGGGGCTCCTCGGGGACGGGAAGCCTCTCTTTCACCTCCACGTCCAGTTCGGCCCTCCTGGTGCGAACGACCGTGGCGCGGGCACGGCGCCCCTCGCCGTCAAAAAGCACCACCTCGTCCCCCGGCGCCGTGCGGAGCACGGCCAGAAGGTATCGGGCGGTCTCGCCCCTCAGGGGGAAGGCGTCCTTTTCAGGGGGGATGCGGGGGACGAAGGCGCGGGGCATGCCCGTGCGTGCAGAGGGCCTAGCGGCCCTTTTCCTTGAGCAGTTCGTCGTGCTTGCGTACGGCTTCGAAGGTGATGAAGTTCACGCCGAGCCTGACGGGACCTTTCGCGAGCACCCGGGGCAGGTCCTCCACGAACTGAAACGAGCCGTCCTCCCAGCGGAGGATGTCCATGATGCCGGCCTCGGCAAGCTGCTCCACGGCCACCTTCAGAAAGGCGGCGGGGACTACCTTCTTCTCGATGAGGTAGCCCAAGAGCGGCATCCCCTCCCTCCGGGAAGCCGCCACGGCATCCCGGATATGCCCCAGGGGGACGCCTCCTTCCCGTGAGAGGAATTCCCCGAAGCGCCCGCCGGGGCGGTTGGAGGAGGCCATGAGGAGCCTTCCCTCCTCGAAGCAGAAGCACTTTCCCTCGTCCTCCAGCGAGACGAACAGGACCCCGGACTTCTTGTTCATGTCTATCCACTGCATCAGGTCGGTGATGGAGAGGGAACTCAGTTGCCCCTTGATGCCCTTCATGCCTTCCCGGCGAACATGCTCTTCAGGCGCTCCTTGAAGCCCTGGGTGGCTTCGTCCTCGGAAAGGCGCGCGAACTCCTCAAGGAGGGCCTTCTGCTTGGCGTTGACGTGCCTGGGGACGGCCACGTCGACCACGACGACCTGGTTTCCGTGCCCCCTGCCGCCCAGGCGGGGCATGCCCTTGCCCTTCAGGGTGAACGTGGAGCCCGGCTGCGTACCGGCGGGAACCTTGAGCTTCCTCATCCCCTCCAGGGTGGGCACTTCTATCTCGTCGCCGAGGGCCGCCTGGGGGAAGGTAATCGGCACCTTGCACAGCAGGGTGTCCCCTTCCCTGACGAAGAGGTCGTGGGGCTTGACCGTGATGATGATGTAGAGGTCTCCGGGGGGGCCGCCCCTTTCGCCGGGGTCCCCCTCGCCGGTCATCTTCAGGCGCGAGCCCGAATCCACCCCCGGCGGCACCTTTACCGAGATGGTGGCCGGGACCTTCTTTCTGCCCTCTCCCCGGCATGCCTCGCAGGGGTCCGTCACGTAGGAGCCCTCCCCCTTGCAGCGGGGACACGTTCTGGAAACGGTGAAAAACCCCTGGTGGAAGCGCACCTGTCCCCTGCCCCCGCAGTCGGGGCAGGTGGCGGGCCTCTTCGAGCGCGAACCGGTGCCGCCGCACTCCGTGCACGGGCGCCACCTCTGGATGCCTATCGTCTCCTCCGTGCCCCGGGCGGCCTCCTCCAGGGATATCTCGAGGTCGTACCTGAGGTCGTTGCCCCGCACGCGGCTGCTCCTGGCGCCAGTGAAGGTGCCGAAGAAATCGGCGAAGACGTCCTCGAAAACGTCCCCGAAGGCGCCGGCGAAGCCGCCGGCGCCGAAGGGCCCGAAGCCCGCCCCCGCTTGGGCGCCCTCCGCGGTGCCGAAGCGGTCGTAATTGGCCCTCTTCTCCGGAGTGCCCAGGACGGAGTAGGCCTCGCTCAGCTCCTTGAAGCGCTCCTCGCAGTCCCTGTCCCCCTGGTTTCTGTCGGGGTGGCACTCCATGGCGAGTTTCCTGTATGCCCGCTTTATCTCCGCCTCGGTGGCGTCCCTCTGGACCCCGAGAATCTTGTAGTAGTCCTTCATCGGTCCCCGCGTGCCTGTGCCGCTTACTCCTTGCCCTCTTTATCCACGTCCTCGAACTCCGCCTCCACGACGTTCTCCTTCTCGCCGCCTTCCTGGTTGCCGCCGGCGGCGGCTCCCGCTCCGGCGCCCGCCTGCTGGTAGACGTGCTCGGCAATCTTGTGGGAGGCCGACGTGAGCTTCTCCACGGCCCGCTTTATCTCGGCTGCCTCCGTCGCGGTGTCCTTGACCTTCTTGACGTCCTCCAGGGCCTCGTTGATTTTGTTCTTGTCGTCCTCGGAGAGCTTCTCCCCGTATTCCCGCAGGGACTTCTCCACCGAGTAGACGAGCGTGTCGGCCTCGTTTCGGGCCTCGGCCAGCTCCCTTCTTTTCTTGTCTTCGCTGGCGTGCTCCTCGGCGTCGCGCTGCATGCGCTTGATCTCGTCCTCGCTCAGCCCGCTGGTGGCCGTGATGCGGATGGACTGCTCCTTGCCCGTCCCCAAGTCCTTTGCCGAGACATGAAGGATGCCGTTGGCGTCGATGTCGAAGGCCACCTCGATCTGCGGCACCCCCCTGGGGGCCGGCGGGATGCCCACCAGCTCGAAGTTCCCCAGGAGCTTGTTGTCCGACGCCATCTCCCGCTCGCCCTGAAAGACCCTGATGGTCACCGCGGGCTGGCTGTCCGAAGCGGTGGAGAATATCTGGCTCTTCTTCGTGGGTATGGTGGTGTTCTTCTCGATAATCTTCGTGAACACGCCGCCCAGGGTCTCGATGCCCAGGCTCAGGGGGGTCACGTCCAGCAGAAGGACCTCCTTAACCTCGCCCTTGAGCACCGCTGCCTGCACGGCCGCGCCCACGGCCACCACCTCGTCGGGGTTGACGGTCTTGTTGGGCTCCCTGCCGAAGAAGCCCTGCACGGTCTGGATGACCTTGGGCGTTCTGGTCTGCCCGCCCACCAGGATGACCTCGTCGATGTCCTTGGCGCCGAAGCCCGCGTCCTTCAGGGCCACCTTGCAGGGCTCAACGGTCCTGTCGAAGAGATCGCCGGCCAGCTGCTCGAACTTCGAACGGGCGAGCTTCATCAGCAGATGCTTCGGCCCGGTGGCGTCGGCGGTGACGAAGGGCAGGTTTATCTCGGTCTCGGTGGCGGTGGACAGCTCTATCTTCGCCCTCTCGGCGGCCTCCTTGAGCCTCTGTAGGGCCATCTTGTCCCCCTTGAGGTCGATCCCCTGCTCCTTCTTGAACTCCTCCACCATCCAGTCCATGACCCTGAGGTCGAAGTCGTCTCCCCCCAGGTACGTGTCCCCGTTGGTGGAGCGGACCTCGATGACGCCCTCCCCGATTTCCAGGATGGAGATGTCGAAGGTGCCGCCGCCCAGGTCGTAGACGGCCACCTCCTCTTCCTTCTTCTTGTCCAGCCCGTAGGCCAGGGCCGCCGCGGTGGGCTCGTTGATGATCCGCAGGACGTTCAGGCCGGCTATCTTGCCGGCGTCCTTGGTGGCCTGCCGCTGGCTGTCGTCGAAGTAGGCCGGCACGGTGACCACCGCGTCGGTGACCTTCTCACCCAGGTAGTCCTCCGCCGCCTGCCTGAGCTTCTGCAGGACCATGGCCGATATCTCCGGCGGGGAGTACCTCTTGCCCCGTATCTCCACCTGGGCGTCACCGTTGGACGCCTCCACGATCTTGTAGGGCAGGCGCTCCCTGGCGTGCTCCACCTCGGGGGTGTTGAAGCGCCGGCCCATGAGCCGCTTGATGGAGAACACCGTATTTTCGGGGTTCGTTATGGCTTGCCTCTTGGCAATCTGGCCCACCAGCCGCTCCCCTTTTTCCGTAAAGGCCACCACCGAGGGGGTGGTCCTGTTTCCTTCCTGGTTCGGTATGACGACGGGCTCGCCACCCTGCACAACGGCAACGACGGAGTTGGTCGTACCCAGGTCTATTCCTATCGCTTTGCCCATCTTCCTGACTCCTCCTTCTTCCGGATATTATAGTATTTCTTGATGAATGCCTGCTTGCCCGGCGCGCGCCTCAGGACGCGCTCCCCTCGGGCCTCTTGGAGACCGACACCAGGGGCGCCCTGAGCACCTTGTCGCCGTAAATGAAGCCCTTCCTCAGCTCCTCGACCACGATGCCCGGCTCCACGTCCTCCCTCTCCTCCTGGGAGATGGCATGGTGGTAGGCCGGGTCAAAGGGCCTGTCCAGCGCTTCGATGCGCTTGACGCCGTATTTCTCCAGCGTGCGGTACAACTCCCTCAAGGTGTTCTCGACACCCTCCACCAGGGCGCCGGCCGTCTCGCCCGCCGCCGCGTGCTCGAGGGCTATCTCGAGGTTGTCCAGGGAGGGCAGGAGGTCCGCCAGGAGGGACTCGTTTCCGTACCTGAGGAGCTCCTCCCTGTCCTTGGCCACCCTCTTGCGGTAGTTCTCGAACTCCGCGTAAAGCCTGAGGTACTTCTCCTTCATCTCCTCACGCGCGGCCTCGGCCGAGGGAGCCTCCTCCTCGCGGGCCGCACGCTGCTCGGGGCCTTCGTGGACGACCTCCACCTCTTCTTCTTCAAATGCCTCTTCCGTCCGGTCCTTTCTGTCTTCTTCCAACAGAAACTTCCTCCTTGCTTCCTTTTCGTCTGTCCGGGCTTATTGGGAAATGGTTCCGGATACGAATCTGGCCACCGCCTCCACCATCGCGATGGCCCTCAGGTAATCCATTCGCGTGGGGCCGATGATGCCGACGCTTCCCAGCGGCTTCTCCCCCTGACCGTACTGAGCCGCGATGATGCTCAAGTTGCGCATCCCCTCATCGGGGTTCTCCCTGCCGATGAGGACCCTCACCCTCTCGGGGCTTTCCGTGAAGCTCTCCAGGAGGTCGAGGATTCTCCGCTTGTCCTCGATGGCCTGGGCTATCTCGTTTATCTTGCCGGAGAACTCCGGCAGGCCGATGAACTCCGACATGCCCGAGACGATGACCTCGCCGCAGGGGAAGCTGAGCGCCTCCCGGCACAGGGCCGTCGCCCTGTTGATAAGGATATCACACAATGCCCGCTCCTTCGACATCTGCCTGCGGATGCACGAGCGTATCTCGGCGATGCTCAGGCCCGAGTACTCCGTGTTGACGTAGTCCGATATCCTGTTGAGGTCGCGCTGCGAGAGGCCGAAGTCCGACTCCAGCACCTTGTTGGCGATGAGGCCCTCGTTGGTCAGCAGAACGACGGCCAGCCTGTCGCCCCGGTAGCGGAACATCTGGATGCGGTTGAGCGTCGTCTCCTCGGCCCTCAGGGGGACGGCGAAGCAGAGATAGTGGGAGACCTTGGCAAGGGTCCTGGTTATTTCTCCCAGCAGGGTGTTGACGTCCTCCTGGGCCGAAGAGAACCTGCTCTCCAGGAGTGTCATGAGCTTCCGGGCATCGGCCTGCTCGCCGGGGTCCAGGGCGTCCACGTAGAACCGGTAGCCCTTGTCCGTGGGGACCCGCCCCGCGGACGTATGAGGCTGGCTCAGATAGCCCATGTCCTCCAGGTCGACCATGATGTTTCTGATGGTGGCCGGAGAGAGAGTAAAACCGTGCCTCCTGGTCAGCAGACGAGAGCCCACCGGCGCACCGCTTTCGATGTAGCTCTGGACGATGGCCCGCAAGATGCTGCGGCTTCTCTCGTTTAGCATAATAAAATCACTCCGTTAGCACTCTCCTGCCGGGAGTGCTAAATTACTGTATCACCACCGCCGCCGCCGTGTCAAGCCCCCGGGACGATGCGCCGCCCCGCCCTCCGGGCTACCACGTGACCTCTCCGGCCACCAGCTTTTCCAGAAACCCCCTCGGGAGGAAGGAGTGCGCGTGGAACTCCTCGCTGTAGAAGCGGGTCTCCACGCCCAGGGGGCGCCGCATCTCGCGAGGGGAGTGCTTCTTCGAGGCTATGGGAAAGGCCCACCAGTTGCCCGGATAGGTGGCCAGGGGGGTGGCGTACAGGTCCACCACGGGGAAGGTGCCCCTGAGGGTCCGCTGCACGTCGCCGACCACGTCGGGATGGAGAAGCAGCGACTCCGAATGGGTGACGTACATCCCCTCGCTGCTCAGGGCGCTTTCGACCGCGGTGAAGAACTCCTCGGAGAAAAGCGTCCGGGCAAACCCGATGGGGTCGGTGGAATCCACGATGACCACGTCCACGTCGCCCTTCCTGCCCTTGATGAACTCCGCGCCATCCATGGCTCTGATGTCCACCCGGGGGTCCCCTACCGATGAGGCCACGGTGGGGAAGAACTCCCTGGAGGCCTCGATGACCTGCTCGTCTATCTCCACAAAGTATATCTTCTCCACGCTCCGGTGCTTGCAGACCTCCCGGACGGTCCCCCCGTCGCCCCCGCCGATGACCACGACGGTGCGCGGGTCGGGATGGGCATGCATGGCCACGTGGGTGAGCATCTCGTGGTAGAAGAACTCGTCCCGCTCCGTCAACTGCACGATGCCGTCCAGGATGAGCATCCGTCCGAAGTACGGGTTCTCGAAGACGACGATTTCCTGAAAGGGTGTCTTCGCCTTGTACAGGACCTTCTCCACCTCGTAGGTATACTCCACCGCCACGAAGGGCGCCGTCTCCGTAAACTTGATGGAAGCCATGTCCACCTCCCTAAATCAGTATCGTCCGGGGTATCGAAAAGCCGTTGAACTCCGAGGCGTAACAGACCGTATAGGCCCCCGCCGAAAGGATGAGCACCATGCCCCCCACGCGGGGCTCCGGGAGCCAGACCTCCTTGTCCACGACGTCGAAGCTGTCGCAGCTCGGCCCGGCGAGCACGAAGGGACGGACCGGCTGCCCGGACTTCCCGGAGCTCTCCACGATGTAGCTGTACGTGATTCCCCCCACGCTCTCCATGAGCCCGTTGAAAACCCCTACGTCCAGGGAGACCCAGGTCTCCCCGAGCCTCCCGGCCTTCCCGATGACGGAGGCCACCAAGACCCCGGCATCGCCCACCACGGCCCGCCCGGGCTCTATGAAGACCTCCGTCTCCGGGGGAAAATTCTCCCTGACGGCCTGCTCTATGGTCTTCTCTATCGCCTCCACCCCCACGACGCTCTTGGTGTAGGTGATGGGGTAGCCCCCGCCGATGTTCAGGACGCCGAGGGCGAGACCCTCCCTTTCGGCCCTCTCCCAGAGGGCCCGGGCCTTGTACAGCGCGCCGTTCCAGCTGAACTTGTTCAGGCACTGCGAACCCACGTGAAACGTAATACCCACCGGATTCAGGCCCTTCTCCGCGGCCAGAACGAGAAGGGCCAGGGCCTCGTCCAGCTCCACCCCGAACTTCCTGCTCAAGGGCCAGTCGCTCCCCTCGTTAGGCACCGAAAGCCGCACGTACACGCGCACGCCGGGGGCCAGGGAGGCCATCTTCTGCACCTCCGCCCGGGAGTCGTAGGCATAGAAGCTCACCCCATAGGAGGCCGCCTCCTCGATAAACCGGGGGGACTTGACCGGGTTGCTGGTGATGACCTTCTCCGGAGGCACGCCGATGTCCCTCAGCAGGGCCAGCTCCCCCTCGGAGGCCACCTCGAAACCCATGCCCAGCCCGTGGACAAGGCGCGCCACCTCCGGGTCGGCATTCGCCTTCAGGGCGTAGAAGGCCCGGGAGTTTCCGATGCGGGAGCCGATGAGCCTCACCTTCTCGCGGACCTTCTCCCGGTCCAGCAGGAGCACCGGAGTGCGCGGATTCTCCCGGTCTATGTACTTGAGGGCCTTGAAAAGGGTCCCCTTGGAGACGATATCCGAATGGACCTTCTCTACCCTGAACGTGCGCGTCATTGCCCTTCGCTCCCTTGCCCGCCCCTCCTCCTGCTAAAGACGTACTACCGGGAGCATGATATAGTTCACGTATCAATGCCCCGAAAGTGCATGGAGTATAAATTATTTTCACGGCTTCAATGCGAAGATAAAAACTAACTGGTTAGTAGATTATAAAACAAGACCGCCGGGTCGCACAAAGGAGGCCCTTTCCGGGTGGCCGGGCCCTCGGCCTCCCGTGCTATTATAGGGATGCATGATAGCCATCATCGATTACGGCATGGGAAACCTCAGGAGCGTGCAAAAGGGGTTCGAGCACGTGGGCGTGCAGGTGCGCGTGGTCTCCGACGCCCGGTCCGTCCAGGACGCCGCGGGCATCGTTCTCCCCGGGGTGGGGGCATTCCCCGACTGCATGCGGAACCTCGATGAGCTGGGGCTCATCGCGCCCATCCTCCGGAGCATCCAAAATGGCAAGCCCTACCTGGGCATCTGCCTCGGCCTCCAGGTGCTGTTTACCGAATCCAAGGAGTTCGGCAGGAGCCGGGGGCTGGACGTCTTCAAGGGCTCCGTGCCCCGCTTCCCCCGGAGCGGGCTGAAAATCCCCCACATGGGCTGGAACCAGATAGACATCAAGCAGCGGCCTCCCATACTCGCGGACATCCCCGACCGGAGCTTTTTCTACTTCGTCCATTCCTACTACGTGGCCCCGGAGGACCCCGGCATCGTGGCCGCCACCACGGACTACGGCATTTCCTTCACCTCGATGGTCTGGAAGGACAACGTGGTGGCCACCCAGTTTCATCCCGAAAAGAGCCAGAAACTGGGCCTTCAGGTCCTCAAGGGCTTCGGGGACTTCGTCCGCAGTCACCAGTGAGTCACCAGTGACAAGTCACTAGTGACCTTTCCGGTCGCCAGCGAGCCACCCGTGACCGCCTCTGTCGCCGGTGCCCCCCCTCAAGAACCCTTTTCGGACAACGAGTCCCTGAGCTCCCGCACGGTCTTCCCCAGGACGGGGTGCACCGCGTCGGGGGCTATCTCGGCCAGGGGGGCCAGGACGAACTCCCTTTCGTGTATGAGGGGATGGGGGATTTTGAGGTCGGGCTCATCCAAAACGAGGCCGTCGTAAAGGAGGATGTCCAGGTCTATCACCCTGGGGCCCCAGCGCCCGGCCTCCCGGCGTCCCGGACGGCCCATCTCCCGTTCGATGCCCTTCAGGAGCCCGAGAAGCTCCCGCGGGCCCCGCTCCGTCTCGGCCTCCACGGCCATGTTCAGGAAGGGGGGCTGGTCCTTTCTGCCCCATGGGGCGGTCTCGTGGACCGTGGAGGCCTTGAGGACCCGCACGCCCCGGGCGGCCAGAAGCTCCACGGCCCGCCCCAGATTGGCATCCCTCGCCCCCAGGTTCGACCCTATCCCGATATAGACCCGGGCCATGGACGCAGGGCGGGTCAGAGCCGCCCGATGCGGCGGGCCGCTTCCCTCATCCGCTCCGCAGGGACGGTGAGGGCGAAACGGACGTACCCCTCCCCGGCGACGCCGAAACCGCTGCCCGGCGTGACCAGCACGCCGGCCCGCTCGAGGAGATGGGCGGCGTACTCCGAGGAGTCGAACCCCCCGGGCACCTTCGCCCAGACGTAGAACGTGGCCTCCGGCTTTGCGGCATGAATCCCCGCCTCCCCCAGGCCCTCAAGAAGGACGTCCCGGCGCTCCTGGTACATGGAGCGGATGCCTTCCAGCACGCCCTCTTCCGTCTCCAGGGCGGTGACGGCGGCCTCCTGCACGGCCTGGAAGACGCCCGAATCGAGGTTCGACTTTATCTTTCTGAGCCCCGCGACGACCTCCCTGTTGCCCACCGCGCACCCGATGCGCCAGCCCGTCATGTTATAGGTCTTCGACAGGGAGTGAAGCTCCACGCCCACGTCCTTGGCGCCGGGGGCCTGAAGGAAACTGGGCGGCCTCCTGCCGTCGAAGTATATCTCGGAGTACGCCGCGTCGTGGCAGACGATGATGTCGTACTTTTTGGCGACGCGGACGGCCCGCTCGAAGAAATCCCCTCCGGCCGTGGCCGCGGTGGGGTTGTTGGGGTAGTTGAGCCACATGAGCTTTGCCCGTTTCAGCACCTCGGCGGGCACGGCATCGAGGTCCGGCAGGAAGCCCCTCTCCGCGGTCAGGGGCATGAAGTAGCTCTCCCCACCGGCCAGGAGCGTGCCGATGGAGTAGACCGGATAGCCCGGGCTCGGGACGAGCACCATGTCGCCGGGGTCCACGAAGGCAAAGGGCATGTGGCCCACGCCGTCCTTGGAGCCGATGAGGGAGAGGACCTCACCTTCCGGGTCCGGGGAGACGCCGAAGCGCCTTTCGTACCAGGCGGCCACGGCCTTCCGGAAGCGGAGCATCCCCTGGGTGCTGGGATAGCGGTGGTTCTCGGGGTTGTCCAGGGCCCTTTTCATGGCCTCCACGATATGCCCCGGCGTGGGGGTGTCGGGGTCTCCCACGCTGAGGTCGATGAGGTCCACGCCCCTTCCGAGCGCCTCCTGCTTCAGCTCGTCGATGCGTGCGAACAGATACGGCGGAAGGTTCCTGACCCTCCCGGCAAGCGCTGCCATGAATCTCCTCCTGGCTTGGGGGGGTGGACGTCCAGCTTCCGCTTCCCTCCCCGGAGCCCCCGAACGGGGGCAGCGATATTATTTCAAATCGAGGCGGAAATTACAACAAGCGCCGGGCGCGGCCCGGAGCGACCAGGCGCGGCCCGGAGCGACCGGCCAACGGGCCGGAACGACTGAACATCGAAACGCCTTGCTCAAGTAATAGCTCGGTTTGGCGTGCAAAAAAGGGCACTGGTGCCCCCCTGGGCCGGCCGCCCGGAGCCGTCTGGAGGCCCGGAGGAAAAGGCTTTCTCCGGGGTTTCCGGACCCCCATATTCTCATTGACAAAGCATTATAGTTACTGGTATAACAGTGAACTTCCACATTTTTAACCATTTCACAGAACTCGGGAGGTGACCATGAAACTGGGGGTATTTGTGAGTGATTACACTTTGCCCTGGGATACGCTCGACCGTATCCAGGCTGACACGCTCGGGCTTATCCTCGTGCAAAACGGCATCTACCACGCCGTCAGCAGGCAGGGGATGCAGCCCTCGCCCCTGCTCGGCAAGACCGACCAGGTCTATGTCCTTTCCGAGGACGTAGAGACCAGGGGCATCGACGCCTCTTCCCTGGACGCCAAGGCCAAAGTCGTTACGTACAGTGACGTCGTGGACATCATCATGAACGATTTCGAGAAAATCGCCTGGATGGGATAGAAGGAGGCAATGGATGGCAAACTTGACTATAGGGTGTTTCCCCGGGCTCGTTGGCTCCATGACCTACGACTTCGCTCTCAAGCTGGCGGAGGCGGCCGTGGACAAGGGCCATACGGTGAGCATCTGGTTTTCCGGCAACGCCACCGGCTCCGTGAAGGCCAACCAGAAGCACCTGAAGGACTACTCCACCGGAGAGACGCATCTCAAGCGGCTCCTGGAGAAGGGCGTGGAAATCTGCACCTGCGAGGCCTGCACCGTGGCGCGCGGGGTACAGAAACCCGACGGCATCGAGGGCGTTCAGTGGAACGCCATGCACTGGTATCTGGCCAAGATACACGGCGCGGACCGGGTCCTTCAGATAGGGGGTGAATAAATGGGTGATGTGAAAGTGACGTTCCTCGTGCAGAGGCCCCAGTACAAGGGGGAGACCTCCAGGCTGGCGATTACCCACGCCATAGCCTATCAGACGGTGGAAATCCTCCTGGACGACGGCGACACGGTGACCCCCGACCTCTGCTTCGTCGGCGAAGGGGTCCTGGGTCTGGAGAAAGGCCAGAAGGCCATGGACCTCTACGGCATCACCAGCACCGAATCGCATATGAAGAACGCCATGCTCGTGGACCTGAACATCCTCGTCTGCAAGGAGGACCTGCAGAAATACGGCATTTCGGAGGACAGTCTCCCGGACGCCGAGGAAATGGGGGCGGAGGTGAAGATCAATGTGGTGCCCTTCTCCGATATCCAGAAATCCCTGGAGAGCGCGCGCCACGTGCTTTTCTTCTAAATAAACCAAGGAGGTACTGTCATGGGTGAGCTGAGCGAAAAACAGGCCGACCAGACCCTGGATGTCCTGGGGAGGGTCTGCCCCTATCCTCTGGTCCTTTCGAAGAAGGCCATCGAGAAGATGTCCAGCGGCCAGGTCCTGAAGGTCATCTGCGACGCCCCCGCCTCCGCCGAGGACTCCATTCCCCGGTGGGCGGAGAAGCAGGGCTACAAGTTCGAGGCCAAGAAGCTCGAGGACAAGGGGTACTGGGAGCTCTACGTCCAGAAGTCCTGAACGGCGGAAAAAGGGAAAAGAAAAGGGGATGCGGCAGCCGCATCCCCTTTTCTTTTCCCGGCGCTTCTCTCCGAAGCCCGGTGGGCGGCAGACGCCCCAGCACTCCCCGCAGCCCAGGCCGTCCGCGCACAACAAGAAGGCCCCCCGCGGGAGGCCCTTTGTCCGTTTCGGAAGGAGAGGCTACATCTCGTTGATGGTGATGGCCTCGGAGGGGCAGACACCCAGGCAGCTCTCGCAGAAAACGCACTCGCCGCTCTGGCTGGGGTCGCTCTTGCCCTCCGCCATCTGAAACACCTCATTGGGGCAGATGCTCACGCACTCCTCGCAGCCCTCGCACTTCTCAGCATCCACAGTAACCATGTACATCGAAAACCACACCTCCTTTAGGCAACAGAATTTCCTTCCCTTCTCGCGACGGCGCCCTTCCGCCCGCGCGGACGGAAGAGCGCCTCGTGCGCGTGGTGCCGAAACCCCGTCAGTGCGTCCCTGGCGAGGTGAGCGCCCTTATGGAGATGGCCACCTTGTAAAGGACCGTCAGAACAAGGAAGCCCGCGCCCCAGACACCGATGGTCACCATAATCTCGATGGCCGTGGGATGGTAGTTCAGGACGTGCTCCAGGGGGTTGGGAACGAACCCGCCGATGACCAGGCCCACGCCCTTGTCAATGAACAGCGATACGAACAGCAGGGCACAGGCCACGGCCAGCCGACCGTAGTTCTCCCGGTTCTTCGGGAAAAGGAGCATCAGGATGGCGATAAAGCCCACCGCCAGAGAGGTCCACATCACGTAGACCAGGTTGCCCATCCCCTCCAGGCCCATATACAGGTATACGAACGTTTCCTTGTGGCTGGGGACGCTGGAGTAGAAAGCCGTGAACACCTCCATCAGGAGGAAAAAGAAGTTGACCAGGCCCGCGTACAGGACGATGGTCGCCAGCTTGGAGATGGCCTTCTTCCCGGCGTCAAACTCCGTGTACCGCCGCACGAGGAGGGCCAGGAGAATCAAAAGGGCCGGCCCCGCGGAGAAAGCGGACGCCAGAAACCGGGGGGCCATGATGGCGGTCAGCCAGAAATGCCTCGCCGGAAGGCCCGCGTACAGGAAAGCCGTCACCGTGTGTATGCTCACCGCCCAGGGGATGGACACGTAGATGAAGGGCTTTATCCACTTGGGCGGCGGGACGTCCTTCTTCTCGGCCTGCAGGACCACCCATCCACACAGGAGGTTCAGCCCCAGGTACCCGCTCAATACGACCATGTCCCAAAACATGACGGAGTGCAGCGTCGGGTACTTGAGGATGTTCAGGACGCGGGCGGGCTTGCCCATGTCGACCATGATGAAAAGGATGCACATGGTGACCGCGCTTATGGCCAGGAACTCGCCCAGGATGACGATCTTGCCGAACTCCTTGTAGTTATGCAGGTAGTACGGCAGGACGACCATCACGGCCGAGGCCGCCACACCCACCAGGAAGGTGAACTGGGCGATGTACACGCCCCAGGAGATGTCCCTGCTCATGCCGGTGGCGCCCAGTCCGTACATGTATTGCTTGATGTAGGCCACGGTCCCCACCAGTGTCAGGCCGATGAGGAAAAGGACCAGAGCCCAGTACTTCTTGCTTCCGTAGAGTGCTTTTTCTAGCATATCCCCCTCACACGATGTAGAAGACTGACGGTTGGGTTCCCAGTTGAGGCTTGCGCTGGATGGTCTTCGTCGCCTTCAGAGTCCTCCGGATCTGCGATTCCGGGTCCTTCAGGTTCCCGAAGACCAGACGGCCCTCGGAGGCCTTCACGCAGCGGGGCATCTGTTTCTCGGGCAGTTCCTCGCCCGGACCGGGCGCCTCCCCCAGCGCGATGACCTCGGCGCAGAAGGTGCATTTCTCCACCACGCCCCGCTCCCTGGTGGGAAAGTCGGGGTTGAGCTCCCCCGGGATGAAGGGGCGCGGGTCGCGCCAGTTGAAGCTCCGGGCCCCGTACGGGCAGGCGGCCATGCAGAAACGGCACCCGATGCACCGGTGCCAGTCCATCATGGTGATGCCGTTGCTCGTGTCCTTGAACGTTGCCTGCGTCGGACAGACCCGCACACAGGGCGGGTTGGCGCAATGGTTGCAGAGGGCGAAGTACCGCTGCTCCTCCATCTTCTCGGACACGAACTGATGGCTCGCCGACGGAAACACGTTCTCGAAACGGTCGGACCATATCCACTTTATCTCATCCTTGAGGCTATTGAACCTGGGGACGTTGTGATATTTGTGGCACGCCTCCTCGCAACGCCGGAAGTCCTCCTCCGTGCGGAACGCCGCCACGTCGACGACCATGCCCCACCGGATGGTGCCCGTCAGGGGAGCCGCCTGGTGAATGGCCTCGGCCTTCCTGTCCGAGACAAGCCCCTCCACGATGCCTGCCGCACCCAGGGCGGCCACCGTTCCGCCCAAACCTTTCAGAAAATCTCTCCTGTTTATGCCCATTATGACGTCTCCTCCGGTTCCTTGGGAGCTACATGGCATGACCAGCAGTACGGTTTAACTCCGGCGTAGGTGTGGCACCTGTCGCAGAACTTCTTCTTGGTCTTGTGGCAGTCCATGCACGTGCCAACCAGGCTTTTCCGGTACGTCTTGCCAAAGGCCTTGCTGGTGTACTCCCACTGGTCCAGGCGGACCACCTCATATCTCCAGTCGTCCAGAAGCTTCATGTGGTTGGCCTTCATGAAATCCGTCTTCTCCACGCACTTCTTCTCGACCTTGGGCAGCTCGAGCTTCTCCATGGGCTTGAACTTCCCTGCGTTGAGCCAGAAGGGAGAGGTCATCAGGCCCAGAAAGACGAGCACTCCCACAAAGACCTTGTTGGTGTCATACATTGGTGCCACCTCCCTCCTGCTCCGCCTCGACCCCTACCGCTTCCTCCTCCTCTTCGACTCCGGGCAGGGGCTCCATCCTCATGTCCTGGGTCCGCTTCTTCTCGCCCTCCATGACCAGGGCGTTTCCGACCAGCTCGTGCAGGCCGCTCACCTCGATGTCGGGGTTCCAGTACTGCATGAGCGAGGTCAGGGTGGCCCGGTCGATGGCGCAAACACAGGACATCAGGTTCACCCCGTACTTGTCGGCCACATACCGGGCGGCGTTTGCCCGGGGCAGCCCGCCCTTCATCCGCGTCTCCATGAACTCGTCGGTGTTCAGGCCGGTGCCGGACCCGCAGCAGAAGGTCTGCTCCTTGGTGGTGTTGTCGGGCATCTCGTAGAATTTGTTGACCACGTTCTTCAGAACGTAGCGCGGCTCCTCCAGAAGCCCCATCCCCCTGGACGTGTTGCACGAGTCGTGCCAGGTGACGGTCCAGTTGTCGTTGCGGGAGGGGTCGAGCTTGAGCTTGTTGTTCTTGATGAGGTCGGCGGTGAACTCCGCCACGTGGACCATCTTCGTGGCCCTGGCGTTGTCAAAGACCGTCCCGGTTATGGGCGAGCGGGGAACCTCCAGGAAGTCCGCCGGCCCGTTCATGGTGTCCATGTACTGGTGGACAACCCGCCACATGTGGCCGCACTCCCCGCCCAGGATCCACTTCACACCCAGGCGCTTGGCCTCGTGGTACATCTTGGCGTTGAGTTTCTTCATCATCTCGTTGGAGGTAAACAGGCCGAAGTTCCCTCCCTCCGAGGCATAGGTGCTCATAGTGTAGTCCAGCCCGATGTGATGGAACAGAAGCAGGTAGCCCATCATGGTGTAGATGCCCGGCATCGCGAAGGCGTCGGCCGAGGGCGTAATGAACAGCACCTCCGCTCCCTTGCGGTTGAAGGGCACCTCGATGCGGACGCCGGTGACCTCCTCGATGTCGTCGCAGAGGCTCTCCACGCTGGAGACGAAGGCGTGGGGCTGAAGCCCCAGGTGGTTGCCCGTGCGGTTGCAGTTGGCCGCCGGCTCCAGAATCCAGTTGATGTTCAACCCCACCAGGTGCATGAGCTCCCGGGCCATCATCGTCACCTCGGCGGTGTCGATGCCGTAGGGACAGAAGGCCGAGCACCGGCGGCACTCGGTGCACTGGTGGAAGTACATGAACCATTCCTTCAGCACGTCGGTGGTGAGCTTCCTGCCGCCCGCGATGCGCCCGAGGATCTTGCCCGCGGTCTTGAACTCCCCGCGGTACACGCTCCTGACGAGCTCCGCCCGGAGGACCGGCATGTTCTTGGGGTCCCCGGAGCCCAGGAAGAAATGGCACTTGTCCGCGCAGGCCCCGCACCGCACGCAGATGTCCATGAAGAGCTTGAAAGAGCGGAACCTCCGGAGCCTGTCGCGGAAGCCCTCCAGGATGGTCTGCTCCCAGCCCTCCGGCAGCTTCCAGTCCTCCTCGGCGGGGGACCAGTCCCGGGGGTTGGGGAAGCCGTGGTACTCCACGATCTTTTTCTTCCCCGCGTAGCAGAAATTGCCCGGATGGAACTCCACGGGCATATCCATCCACTTTTTCTTGGGCGCGTCCCCCTTCAAGACGTTCGGCGTCTTGACGAGGTTGTCGACTAATTCCTGTGGTTTCGGTACCTTCGCCATTACTCTTCTTCCTCTTCGTCTTTTTCCACTGGGAGCCCGACCATCTTCATGAACTTCCGGAAATCGTCCTCGTACTCCTCATAAGTATGGAACTTCACGTCGGGGTTCCAGGGGTTTATATGCCTTTTCACCCTGCTGTTGTTCGACAGGTTCCTCGTGGGGCTCATCCACACCCCGCCCATGTGCATCAGCTTGCTGAAGGGGAAGTACACGAGGAGCGCACTGACGAGCAAGAGATGGATGTAGAAGATGGAGCCGATGCCTTCCGGAATGTTGGGGTGGAAGGTGAAGAGTCCGTTGACCAGGCTCTTGACCCCAACGATGTTGACCTTCGTGACGTAGCGCATCAGGACCCCGCTGCCGGCGATGCCCAGGATGAGAAAGAGCGGAAAGTAGTCCGCCGCGAGGGAGAAGGTCTTCAACTGGGGAATCGCCACCCTCCTCAGGAACAGATAGGTCACGGCCAACAGGATGACGGCGTCGGTGATGTAGAAGTCGGGAAGGGTGAGCTGCAGGAACCCGTCGGCTCCGGCCAGGGCGTTGACGAAAGCCGGCACCGGCTCCACGAACAGCCGGAAATGACGGACCACGATGAAAAGGAGCGACCAGTGGAAGGCCAGCCCGGCCATCCAGAGCCACTTGCTCGAACCGTAGACCAGCCGCGGCCCCTCCTCCCTCAGGTCGGCCTTGGTGTTCTTGAACAGGGAGCGGAACAGGAATATCTCCAAGAACATCCGGCCAATGACGCCCAGGGTGCCGGAGGGGTTGTCCAGCTTGTTCCGCTTTATCCAGGGGAGCGACTTCTGCTGGCCGCTCGTGGTGGGGATGCGGAACGGCACGGGAGAGCGCGCCCAGTCAAAGATCTTGTAGACGAAACCGCCCAGGAACACCGCCACCGCAGCGTACGGGATGATGACGCCAAGGAGAACGCTCCCCGCCATCCCCCCGGCAAGCTCGATGACGTATGCCGCGACCACCAGGGCGATTACCACAAAGAGTGAGAACAACATACCCATTCGTTCTTACCTCGCTTTACGCGTTGCGTTCACGCCACTGCGCGCGGCCCTCTTCCACGACCTCGGCCACGCCAAAGTCTTTCGCCTTCCTCACGAGCATGTAAAGGTTCCGCTTCAGCTCGTCCTGCTTGACCTGGGAGATGTCCTCCCGGCACTCCGCGTAGATGTCGAAGCACAGCAGAGCCATCTCCCGCACCGCGGCCCTCAGGGCGGACAGCACGGCCCCTCCGGCCTCTTCGGCAGCACCTCCCAGGACCTCCGCCACCGCGTCCTCAAGAAGGAAAACAAAGGAAACGGCCTCGGAGGGGGAGAAGTTCTGCACCGCGCGAATCCTGACCAGGGGCTGGAGGCAGGACCGCAGCTCGGCGCTCTCGGCGCCGTTGATAAGGCAGTCCAGAGAGCCGCCCGTCGTCTGGGCGATGGCGTGTCCCACGGGGTTGTCGAAACGGTCCTTCTTGCGCACAAGGAAAGATGCGGTATCGGCGGGGTATGTGCCGGCAATGCGCTGGTACCAGGCCTCGCCGATGGACTCTTTCTTGGCTGTCAGGAATTCCTTGAACTCCAAAAGGCTCTGCTCCCCCCTCACGTGATGCCCCGATTTACCCGGTCGGAAGATAAAAAGATGAGGAGTCGGCGGGCCCGAAGGCAGAGGGGCCCGCCGGCTCCGGATTCCTTCTTATACGCAGCCCGTGGGCTTCGGAAGGCCCGCGTACCGGCAGGCCTGCTTCGCCGGGCCGCCGGGGTAGAGCTGGTAAAGGTACTTGGTGTTGCCCTTCTCGGGGCCCATGACCTTGCCGATTTCCTTGACCAGGATCTTGATCATCGGTGCAATCTGGTACTTCTGGTAATAATCCCTCAGGAAGTTGATCACTTCCCAGTGGGCGTCGGTCAGGTCGATGCTGTCCTCCTTGGCAAGCTCGACGGCAAGATCCTCGCTCCAATCGTCAAGGTTGGCAAGGTAGCCGTCGTCGTCCAGCTCGATCTGCTTCCCTTGAAACTCCATCGTTGACATAAGTCTTCCTCCTTCTGGGTCGGTAATGTCATAAGCTGCGCCTATTATATTAGTTTTAGCCTCGGAAAACAAGGCAGGCGCCCGCGCCTCCTTCCACATAATAGTATACGCACGTTGACATTTTTTCTCTCCGTCTATTAAAGTGAAGTTCATATGGAAAGCGGCGCTCTGGACCTTATGCTCACGGCAGGCCCCGTCGTCAAAGGGGTGCTTCTCGTCCTTCTGTTTTTCTCGGTCATGTCATGGGCCATCATCCTCAAGAAACACTTGCAGCTCAGGCGGGCGGAACAGGAGAACGCCCTGTTCCTGCGCGCCTTCGACAGCGCGCGGAATCCCAAGGGCCTTTTTTCCATCTCGAAGAAATATCTCCAGAGCCCCATCGCCAACGTCTTCCGGGCCACCTTCGCAGAGGCGGGCCGCAGGGATGCGCAGGAGACGCGCCGCGTCCTGAAAAGGTACGAGGCCTCCGAGGGCGTGCATCTGGAACGCTACCTGGGGTTTCTGGCCACCACGGGAAGCTCCACCCCCTTCATCGGGCTGTTCGGCACGGTCTGGGGCATCATGGACTCCTTCATGGGCATCGGCTCCCAGGGAGCGGCCTCCCTGGCCGTCGTGGCACCCGGCATCGCCGAGGCCCTCATCGCCACGGCCATGGGCCTGGTGGCGGCAATTCCCGCGGTCATCGCCTACAACTACTATCTCAGCCGCGCACGGCACATCATCATCGAGATGGAGGACTTCTCCGAGGAGATCCTTGACCTGATGGCCGAGGTGCAGAGGGCGTGAAAATCCAGAGAGACCGCTCCGTGATGTCCGAGATAAACGTCACCCCCCTAGTGGACGTCATGCTCGTCCTGCTGGTCATCTTCATGGTCACCGCGCCGCTTCTGCAGCAGGGCATCGACGTCAACCTCCCCCACGCCAAGGGCAAGAACCTGCCCACGGAGGAGCGGGTCACCCTCGTCGTACGGAAGGACAAGACCGTCTTTCTGAACGACCGCTCTTTTTCCCTGCCGGAGCTGCGCGCGAAGCTCGAGGCCATCAGCGCCCGGAACCCCAACGTCTTTCTCAAGGCCGACCGTGACGTGCCCTATGGTTTTGTCGTGGAAGTCATCGGAGAGGTGAAAGGAGCGGGTATCGAAAAGCTCGGCATGATTACCGAGCCGAAGCTTGACCTCAAATGACGGAACCCGGCCTGCAGCGGGTGGTGGCTCTGTCGTTTCTCCTGCATATCGTGTTCTTCACGCTTGCCGTCCTGCTCGTCGAGCGGACCTCCTCTCTGGCTCCCCACGTCTATACCGTAAGCCTGGTAACCCCGGAGAAGGCCCCGCGGCCTGCGCCGCACCGGGCCGCGGAGCCGGAGAGGTCGCCCCGGAAAGAACCTCCGCCCCGGCCGGAGAAGCCCCCGCCGGAGAGCGTGAAGAAACAGCCCCCGGCCGCGCCCGAGGCGGCCTCCGCACAGGAGAAGAAACGCCTCATGCAGGAGAAGGCCGAGCGGCTGGCCGCCCTCAAGGAAAAGCACTACGCCGAGGAGCGCGTGCAGGACCTCCGCTCCATCAAGGAGGCCGAGAAGCTCAAGGCCGAAAGGCTCCAGGCCCTCACCGAGAAGCTCAGCCGGGACAAGGAGAAGAGGGAGCGCCTTCGGTCCCTGGCCAGCGCCAAGGGGGCCATGGCCGAGGACTCCCTGAGCCAGGCGCAACGCTCCTCGCTCCTGGATGCCTACACCGCCCGGATACAAGAGAGGATTAACGAGCTCTGGGTCTATCCCGACATCAAGGACCTGATGAGCCTGTCGGCCGAGATATTCGTGACCGTCTCCCCCACGGGGAAGATAAAGATAAACGGTTTCGAGAAGGCCTCGGGCAACCGTCTCTTCGACGGCTCCGCCCTGAGGGCCATCGAGAAGGCCGGCTCCGTGGAGCCGCCTCCCATGGGAAAGGAAATGCAGATCATGCTGAGGTTTTATCCACGTGAGAACAGTTAGGACCATAAAAGGAACGATACGCGCCGGAGCGAAGAGATGGCTCTGGGGAATACTCCTTGTGGCGGGGGTGCTCTGTGCCGCGCAGGACGCAGGGGCCCTCGTCTATATCGACATCTCCCGCCCCCCGAGGAAGCTCCCCCTGGCCCTTCAGCCTTTTACGGGCTCCCATGGGCGGGAGATTTCGGGCATCGTCCTGGACGACCTCACCTTCAGCGGCCTGTTCGAGCCCCTGGACCCCGAGGCCTTCCTCGAAGGCCCGGGGGAGGCCTTCCGCAGGAGCGACTGGACGGGCATCGGCGCCGAGCTGGTGGTCAAAGGGAGCGTTACGGCCGGCGAGCAGCTTCAGGTCGCCGTGGCAGTCTATGACGTCTTCGAGGGAAGGGCCGTGATGCAGAAGCAGTACCGGGCTGACGCCTCCCTCCTGCGCCCCCTGGCCCACGAGATTTCGAACGACATCTATGAGACGGTCACCGGCCATCAGGGCGTCTTCCGCACCAAGGTGGCCTACGTGGTGCATGGGAAGAGTTCCCGGCGGCTCTTCGTGGCGGACTGGGACGGCAAGAGGAAAAGGGACCTCAAGGTGGGGGGCCGCCTGCTTTTGGCCCCCCACTGGTCGCCTGCGGGGGATGCGCTCGTCTACTCCGCCGAGCGGGGCCGGAAGTGGGGAATCCATCTTCTGGACCTCAGGCGGATGAAGGAAAGCCTCGTGTTCTCCTCCGGCGGAACGGACATCGCCGGAGACTTCTTCCCCGACGGGAAGTCCTTCACCTTCTCGTCCTCCCGGGAGGGCACCCCCGACCTGTACCGCTACGACCTCAGCCGGAGAAAGCTCACCCGCATTACCTCGGGCCCGGGAATCGAGGTCTCTCCCACCGTCTCGCCCCGGGGCGACAGAGTGGCCTTCGTCTCCGACAGGGGCGGCACGCCTCAGATTTACTCTATTGACCCGTTCGGGTATAATAGAGTGCGTTTGACCTTTGAGGGCAACTACAACACGTCGCCTTCCTGGTCCCCCGGCGGGGACACGGTGGCGTTTTCGGGAAGATATGAGGGGAGGAACCATATCTTCATCGTCCGCACAGACGGCTCCGGCCTCAGGCGCCTCACCGACGCCGGCAACAACGAAGAGCCCTCGTTCTCTCCAGATGGCAGGTTCATAGTGTTTACGTCGGACAGGGATGGCTACAAGAGCATCTACGTCATGCGCTCCGACGGCGGAGGGCAGATGAGAATATCGCCCCCGGGGCTCAAGGCGTCCTCGCCCCGGTGGTCTCCAAAATGATAATGCCCGTAGAGGCGAAAGGAGGAAGGCAATGAAGAAAGTTTTTTGGGTTCTGCTTCTGGGACTCCTCGTCCTGGGGTGCTCGCAGAAAAGGGTGGCAACCGACATGGGTACCGAAGAAGGCACGCCCCCCGAGAGCCAGGAAAAGACCGTAGCCGGAGAGATGCAGGGACAGGAGACAATCCCCGACGAAGGCGTCAGCTCCGAGGAAGTGGCCCCCGAGACAACCCCCGCCGCCCAGGCCGCCGTCACCTTCGAGGACATTCATTTCGCTTTTGACAGCTATGCCATACGGCCCGATGCACGGCCCATGCTCGATAACCTTTCGCACTGGCTCTCAGGCAACGGCGACGCCCGCGTCCTCATCGAAGGACACTGCGACGAGCGCGGCACCAACGAGTACAACCTGGCCCTGGGCGACCGGCGCGCCGCCTCCGTGAAGGAATACCTTGTCGCCAGCGGCGTTTCCGCCAAGAAGATAGAGACCATCAGCTACGGCGAGGAAAAGCCCCTCTGCGAGGAAGCGGCCGAGAACTGCTGGTCCCGCAACAGAAGGGCGCACTTCGTTATCGGAGCCACCCGGTGAGAACCCTGCCGGTCATGATGTTTCTCCCCCTCGTGGGGGTGCTCCTCCTTGCCGGATGCGCCCGGCTTCCGGAAATGCAGGTGGACATCAACGACCTGAAGCAGGACTCCTACCGCATGAAGAAGGACGTGGCGGCGCTCCAGAGCTCCATGGACGCCCTGAAGCGCGACATGGCCGCGTTCAAGGCGCAGGCCGGCTCCCTCCCGGCGGAGGAGACGGTGACGGCGCTCCGGGAGAGCCAGGCCGACCTGTACGCGAAAGTCTCCGACCTTCTGAGGGAAGTCCAGGCCCTCAACGGCCGGTTCGACGAGAACAAACACGTCGTCGACAAGAAGCTCGACCAGCTTGCCGGGGAGATGCAGCTCGTCAAGACGCGGCTGGACAGCGGGGGCACCGCCGCCGACGCCGAGGCGATGACCGAGATGCGCTCCCGGCTGGAGAGAGTGGAGGCGGACCTCGTCTTCATCAAGGGCAAGCTGGCCGCCCTTCGGGGCGCGGGCCGCGAGGATGGCCTCGGCAACACCCCCGCGGCCGCGCCGTCGCCCAAGGACTTCTATAACGAAGCTTACGCGTCCTTCCAGGCCCACCGATACACGGAAGCGCGCGAGAAGATGCAGGCTTTTCTCGAGAAATTCCCCCAGCACGCCTGGGCCGGCAACGCCCAGTTCTGGATAGGCGAGACCTTCTACGCACAGGGCAAGTACGACGAGGCCATCCTGGCCTACGAGGAAGTCCTGGAAAAATACGCCGACAGCCCCAAGGTGCCCGCCGCCATGCTCAAGCAGGCCTACGCCTTCCTGAAACTGCCCGGGGACAAGAACGTCAAGGCCGCCAAGGGGGTCCTCAGGTCCCTCATCGAGAAGTACCCCAAGGACAAGACGGCCGAGGCGGCCGCACGCAAGCTGAAGGAACTGGACTGAGGCCCACGGAGCGAGGGATGGCCAGGCTCACCCACCTTGACGAAAGGGGCAAGGCCCGGATGGTGGACGTCTCGGGGAAGCCTCCGGTGCGCCGCCGGGCCCGGGCCACGGGCTCGGTACGCATGAAGAAGGAGACCCTCGCCCTCGTCATCGAAGGCGGGATACCCAAAGGTGACGTCCTGGCCGTCGCACGCGTGGCGGGCATCATGGCCGCCAAGAAGACTCCGGAGCTCATCCCCCTCTGCCACCCCCTCCCCCTTTCCTCAATCGAGGTGGACCTGCGCCCCGACACGAAGAAAAACCGCATAGACATTTCCGCCTCCGTCTCCACGGTGGCCCAGACGGGCGTGGAGATGGAGGCCCTGGTGGCCGTCTCCGCCGCCGCCCTCGCCGTCTATGACATGTGCAAGGCCGTGGACAAGGAGATGACCATAACAGATATCGCCCTCAAGGAGAAGTCCAAGGGGGCCCCGGGCGCGGCCCGGAGCGACCGGCCAACGGGCCGGAACGACTGAACATCGAAACGCCTTGCTCAAGTAATAGCTCGGTTTAGCGTGTAAAGAAGGGCACTGGTGCCCCCGGTCAACGGGCCGGAACGACTGGACATTGAAACGGTTTGCTTGAAGGGACCGGTTCAATGTGTGATAAAAAGGGCACTGGCGCCCCCATTTAGGGGACGCGGCCCGGGATTTGCGAGAGTCCCTTCTGTGCCTTCTGGTTGGAAGGGTCGAGGGCAAGGGCCCGCTCGAACTGCTCCTGCGCCTCCCGGAGCTTCTTTCCCCGGAGATAGATCAGGCCGAGGTTGGCATAGTGGCCGGCGTTGTCCGGCTCAAGCTCCTGGGCCGCGAGCATGGCCCGGGCCGCCTCCGGAAGGCGCCCCGCAAGGCGGCTCAGGGCCAAGGCGTAGTGGGTCCAGCAGTCCACACAGTCCGGGGCGGCCTCGACGGCCACTTTCAGGCAATCGGCGGCGTCCCCGAAACGGCCCTGCTTGATGCGCTCCTTCCCGTCCCTGAGCATCTCCCGCGTCAGGCCGTCCTGCCCTCTGGCCGGCTGCGCCCGGCCGGGGCTCACGCCCCGGGCCTGGCCGCTCATCTGCTCCTTCAGAACCTGGTACGACCGGGTGATGGCCTGGAAGATGTCGTTGGTCTTCTCCCTGATGGTCTCGTCCACCGAGCTGCCGTGGCGGTCGGGATGGAACTCCTTGGAGAGATTGTAGTACTGCCTGTTGAGGTCGTCGAGGCCGGCGTCCTCCTCGAGCGAGAGGAGCTGGTGGTGGCTCAGGGAGCCCAGGGCGGCATGGATGCTGGTGACGCGCTCCACGAACTCGTCCCTTTCGTCATCCAGGGGCTTCAGGATGTCCTCCACCGTGAAGGCCACGGGCTCGTTGTGGGAGGAGTCGGTGACCATGCCGATGGAGCACAGGACGTACAGGGTCTTCAGGGCCTCGAAGTTATTGATGCCGGCCGCCTCCACGATATCCGATATGGTGCGCCTGCCGTCCACCAGGGAGAGGATGCGCTGGCCCTCGTCCGAAAGGCTCACCTTCTGAAAGAGGCTCAGGGGGTCGGGGCTGTAGACGAAGACGGTGTCCGCAGGCGGCATCTCCGCCTTTATCCGCGTCCAGTCCTCGATGCGCTTGACCCCTTCGTAGATGATCTTGGCCATGCTCAGGTCCAGCGTGATAAGCTCCGCCGGCACGTTCCCCTCGGAGAACTCGTACACGCCGTCCCGGAGCTGAAAGAGGCTGTAGATGATCTCCTGCACCTGAAACTTCACGCCCCAGAAAAGGTCCTGGGGGCTGAGCGTCCCCTGCTCCACCAGGACGGAGCCCAGGCGCTTTCCGCTCTCGAGCATCTCGGTCACCGCCCGGTCGTACTGGGCCACGGTTATCTTGCCGGCCTTCACCAGCATCTCGCCCAGGCGGTCGTCCTCGTAGGTGGAGGAGGCGAAAACGGCGTTGCCCTTCTTCAGGTAGATGGCCTTCTTCGTCCCCTGCGACGTGATGGACACCGTGCCGGTGACCCGGTGCCTGTTGAGAAAGATGAGCATCCTGGGAAGGCTGTAGTTCCTGAGATAGCCTCTTTCGGGGAAATCGCTCATCGGTACCGCTCTACCTCGAACCTCTCGATCGTCATGCCCTCCTCCCCCGGGTCGATGCCCGCCTTGGTCATGGCTATCTCGAGCTGCTTCTCCACCGTATCCACCCCTTCGATGTCCGGCAGGAGGACCCCCCGGCGTCCTCCCTTCGAAACGATGACGCCGTAGCGCCGGGTGTCCAGGTGCCAGGCGCTCTGTACAATCTCCGGGGTGGACAGGACGTCCACCGTAAATTCAAGCTCCCGGAGCTCGGCCTCGCCCACGGGGAAAAAACGCGGGTCCTCCGCGACGGCGGCCACGGCGTTTCTGATGGTCTCCTGGGCGGCGTTCTCGGTCATGGGAGCCATCGTGCCGATACAGCCCCGGAGATGCCCCGCCGTCTTCACGCAGACAAAGACGGCCGCCTTCCGTCCCAGGACCCCATCGGGGTCCGCCGGCGCTTCGAGCACGCGCCCATGTCTCACGTATTCCTCCGCCGCACGCTTCGCCAGCTCCACGATGGGGTGCACTACTTTTCTCTCTGAAGAGCGTACTCCGCTATCTCGAACATCTCGTCCCGGGCCGTGGATGGAGGAAAGACCAGAAGCTCCGCCTTGGCCTCCTCCACGAGAGCCCTTGCCTTGCCCATGGACTCCGTGAGGGCGTCGTAGCGCGTGAAAAGCTCCATGACGCGCCGGAGGCCCTCCTCCGTCAGGTCCCCTTCCACGATGTCGTTTATTTCCACTCTCTCGGCCTCGGTGACGGCACGGAGAAGGCAGATGAGCGGCAGCGTTATCTTCCCCTCGTCCAGGTCCTTCCCGAGCCTCTTGCCCAGGTCGTCCTCGTGGGCCATGTAATCCAGGACGTCGTCTGCCATCTGGAAGGCCGTGCCCGCCCGGAGCCCGTATGCCGCCAGGGCCTCTTCCTTCCGGGGCGTGAGCCCCGCCAGGATGCCCGCGGAGCGGCAGGCCGCCGAGATGAGCACGCCGGTCTTGGCCTTTATGATCTCCAGGTAGTCCTCCTCGGTGAGGGTGGTGTCGCTTACCTTCTCAAGCTGGAGGAGCTCGCCCTGGGTCATGCGCGTGGTGGCCTCCGAGAGGGTCTCCATGATGCGCTGTTTCCTCAGCAAAACGGCCTCCCTGAGGGCGTTGGAGTACAGGTAGTCTCCCACCAGGACGACCACCTGGTTGCCCCAGAGGGAATGCGCGGTGGGCCTGCCCCTTCTGAGCTCCGCCTGGTCCACCACGTCGTCATGCAGGAGCGAGGCCGTATGAATCGCCTCGATGATGGCCGCCAGGGTGATGTGCTCGTCCCCGCCGTAGCCGGCCAGGCGCGCGCCGGAGAGGAGAAACAGGGGGCGCAGCCTCTTTCCGCCGCTTTGCACCAGGTGTTTCCCGATGGCCGGGATGAAGAGCACCTGGCTCTGGAAAAGGCCCATCAGCGCCTCCTCGACCCGCCCGAGGTCACGGGCGCTGGCGGCGAAGATTTTCTTCATGTCCAGTATCTGGTCTTTCACCTTTCGCGCCTAAAGCCTGACTTTCTCCAGGTCGGCCCGCTCCTCGGCCAGGAGGGCAAGGTCCCGGGGCCTGAACGCTCCCTTCTCGGTGAAAAAGGCCGTCACGTACCGGGCGGGCGTGACGTCAAAGGCCATGTTCCTGACGAGCACGCCCTCCGGGGCGATGCAGTACTCCCCGCAGACGTGGGTCACCTCGCGCCCCGAGCGCTCCTCTATGGGAATCTCGTCGCCCGTGGCCATGGAGAAATCGATGCTGCTCAAGGGGGCCGCGACATAAAAGGGGATGCCGTGCTCCCTGGCCAGCACGGCCACGGAGTAAGTGCCTATCTTATTGGCGACGTCGCCGTTTCGGGCGGTGCGGTCCGTGCCCACGATGACCAGGTCTATCTCGCCCCGCTTCATGAGGGCGCCGGCCGAGTTGTCCGTGATGAGGGTGACGGGGATGCCCGCCTGCATGAGCTCCCAGGCCGTCAGGCGGGCGCCCTGCAAAAGTGGCCTCGTCTCGTCGGCGAAGACGGAGATGCGCTTGCCCTCTTCGGCGGCCACCAGCATGGGCGCCGTGGCGGTGCCGTACCCGCCGGTGGCCAAGGAGCCTGCGTTACAGTGCGTGAGGACCCGGGCGCCGTCGGGAATGAACCGCGCCCCCCACCTGCCGATGGCCCGGTTCACCGCGACGTCCTCTTCAAGGACCCTTTCGGCCTCTTCGACGAGGGCCTCCTTCAGCGCGGCCACGGGCTCGCCCCGGCGGGCGGCCAGGAGCCGCCGCGCCCTCTGCACGGCCCAGCGGATATTGACGGCGGTGGGCCGGGTGGCCAGAAGCTCCTCGAAGACATCCTCCAGCTGCCTCGCGAATTCCTCGGGCGAGGAGGCCTCTATCTCCAGTGCCCCGAGGGCTATGCCCATGGCCGCGGCAATGCCGATGGCCGGGGCGCCCCGGATGTTCATCTCGCGGATGCTCCGGCAGACCTTCCGGTAATCGTCGCAGGCCAGGTAGGCGACCTCATGGGGGAGCTTCACCTGGTCGAGGATCATCGCCTTGCCGTCTTCCCAGTATATGGTCCGGACCATCTCCCTCCTCTGGGCCCAACGGTTTATCGGGCGAACGCTCTCCGGGAGCCCACCGGGCCGCAAGCGCTCTCCGGGACGCCCGCTCCGAAGGAAAGGGACATGCGGGGGAAGGCCCCTTGAGGTTCCGTCGTGTGCTTATCGCCGAGGACATTCGCCATGTCGCCAAGCGCCCGGTATCCGTATTATAACAGAACTTGGTTTCCTGTCCTCCGGGGCTCGCAAGGGCCGGGAACAACCTCCCCGGGCCATCCGAAAGCCGCCGTCTCAGGCCTCTTCGAGCCTGCTCACCCGGACCCCGAGCAGCCGGACCGGACGGCCGGCCAGGTCGAACCGCCCCAGGCACTGAAAGGCCGCCCGCCTGAGGGCCTCCACGCCCCGGACGGGCTCCGGCAGGGTAAGGGACCGCGTCTGTGTCTTGAAATTACCAAACCGCACCTTGACCGTCACCGTGCAGCCTTTGACGCCTTCCTCCCTCATGTCCTCGGCCACCTCGCGGCAGAGAGCCGCCAGGTGCCGGGCAATGCCCTGCCACTGGAGGATGTCCCTCTCGAAGGTCTCCTCCCTGCTCATGGATTTGCGCTTCCACTCCGTCACCAGGGGGCTTTCGTCGATGCCCCGGGAGGCCCGGTGAAGATAGCGCCCGTAGGACTCCCCGAAATGCTCCACGAGAAACTCGAGGGGCGCCGCCCGGATCTCCCCCACAGTCCGGATGCCCAGCTTCCCGAGGTGCCCTTCGCTCTTCGGACCCACGCCCCAGAGCTTCCGCACCGGCAGCGGGTCCAGGACCCTGCCTACCTCGCCGGGACGGATGACGGTGAGGCCGTCGGGCTTCCGCATGTCGGAGGCAAGCTTGGCCAGGAGCTTGTTCGGGGCGATGCCGATGGAGCAGGTGAGGCCCGTGGCCCGGTTTATACTGTCTTTGATTTCACGGGCTATCTCCTCCGCAGAGCCGGGGTTTTCGGAGATGTCCAGGAAGGCCTCGTCTATGCCCACGTCCTCCATGGCCGAGCCCCGCTCTTTCAGGATGTCCTTGATA